>JAKEEQ010000446.1 GCA_022616515.1 Chloroflexota bacterium
CGAAACAAGTCCTATTTTGCTCATATGAATTCCTCATTCAAGATTTTTGCTTAGCATACCATATGCAGCGATTGAACCAACAGCGTTTCAACAGATCAGCGCTGGTCATAGTGCATTTCGGGGTTGGGTATACACGATTGACGTTTCGGAGGGCGCGTACACGCAGAATTGAATTTGAGTGATAGAAGTTGCCTGATGCGAACAGCTATGCTATAGTCCTTGCCATGTTTGCCAACACAACCTGTTTGCGTGGGCAAACATGAGTAGCACATTACCGCCCGAAATTAATTGAGTTACCCTCTTCAAAAAGTTATATTCCCGGAGAACATCGTGATACCCCGAATCATTTTCAAATGGCTGGTCGTGATATGGCTGGTATGTCTCGCCCTGATACAAATTCCCGCACCGCACCATGATCCTCAATTTGTGGCGATGGCCCGTCTGCTACGGTGGCGTGATCCCGTAACGGATGCGGCACTGGACTTGCCTGTTAACCGGAATTTGCCCATTGAGGAACAGGCGCGGCAGTTAAGTGGGATGCAAAAATTGGATTTGTGCTGCCAGAATCTGACTGCGCTTCCGCCGGAAATTGGGGAGTTGGCGGCGTTAGAGGAACTGTATCTAAACTATAACAACCTCGAAACCTTGCCGCCCGAAATCGGGCAACTGTCATCACTTACTGTGCTTGATCTGGCAAATAACCAGTTCACCCAGCTTCCATCTGAAATCGGACAACTACCCCGGCTTGAAATGTTGTTTCTTGACGTTAACCAGCTTGAAACGCTGCCACCGGAGATTGGAAACCTGTCGGCATTGACGTGGCTGAATGCCGAGCACAACCAACTGCGACAGCTACCGCCCGAAATCGGGCAACTGTCATCGCTCATGTCACTGTCGCTGACCAATAACCAGTTAACCGCGATTCCGCCGGAAATGGGCAATTTGTTAGCACTGAATGAATTACGTCTGGGGAATAACCAACTCGCTGAAATACCCGGTGAGTTCGGGCAGTTGTCAGAACTGCGGACATTGTACCTCAATGATAACCAACTGGAGGATTTGCCCGCCGAATTCGGTCAGCTTACAGCGTTGAACAGCGTTTTTCTCGGCAGAAACCATCTGAACACATTGCCGCAAAGCATTGGCGCTCTGACGTCGTTAATCCGCCTCCAACTGAACCACAATCGCCTCAGCGAACTACCCCTCGAAATCGGCCAATTATCCTCGCTCGCGGAGTTGTATCTCGAATACAACCAGCTCAGCAGCCTGCCACCAGAATTCGGACAATTGACCATGCTAATTGAACTATATCTTGATGACAACCAGCTTACCGTCCTGCCCCCCGAAATTGGTGGACTTTCATCGCTGCAATGGCTGTCGTTCAACAACAATCACGTGACCGTACTACCGCCGGAAATGGGGCAGCTTTCCGCGTTGGGCTGGCTGCAAGCACTCAATAACCCGCTCAGTGAATTACCGCCGGAAATCTTTCAGTTGTCGGCGAGGATTATGATCGATGGGGTTGTGGGCTAAAACAACCCGCTGAGGCCGATGTACATCAGCAGGGGGCAGATGACGCACAGGTAGATGGCGATACGGGCGAAGTCGAGGCGGTGCTGTTCCTTGAGCGCACCCAGCCCATGTACAACCTCACCGTCGCCGAGGCGCATACCTTCTTCGTGGCCTCTTTCTTAAACTCACCCCTCTTTGTATAGATCGAAGTATTCCTGCGGCATGAGTTCATCGGGGAGTTCCGCTTCAACTTGCAAAGATTGCCGAAAGCCCAGGTCAATCATGCAGCGCAGAATGACCTGATAGTTGTGAGCAATAGCGTCGGCTTCTTCATCGCTATCGCTTCCACGCCAGCGCATCGCTAATTCATTCAGGCTGTCTTGCATATTTTTGAGCATTGGTTCAATCACGTCCGGTGTGACGACACTCATGAGGCACTTCCTTTCGGTTTCCAGCGTTTCCCGGCGGCCTGGAGAGCCGGGATATACCGTTGTAACTGTCCACTTGCTTCAGGAAGTTCTAAACCCAAACGACGTGGAAAAGTCGCACAGTTATCCCAATCAATCTCCCGCGCAGGCAGGGGTAAAGCGTAGGGAAAGATCCGCTTTTCATTATACCATTCAATGGCTTGATTTCGCAGTGTCTCGAAAGTGTCATCTTCCAATTCCAGCACTTTTTCCCAGACCGTTGTTTGGGGATTGCTCTGGCTTATCACATAAGCTCGCTCAAAGATAGCCAGATCATTTTGTAAGCATCCATCCAGACGATTGCCTGCTTTCCGGTTTCGTAGCCATTTCATCGCCGCTTCTTGCCCACCAATGGCTTCAATCGCTTCAAGCGAGGGATGGAAACCCAAAATCAGGTCATCTACACCTTCAAAAGCCAGACCAACATGCCCAAGCTGGATGAGACCCTGTTCCTGCTGGTAGCGAACATCCCGAATACCTGTGCCGAGAAAACCAATAATAGAGACTGTTTTCACCTATTTTCTCCTGATGCCACGGTTGCGCAGACATCGTCTTGACTGCCTGATGGTGTTTACTGTCATCTGGCATGCGGCTTTTCCTCATCAATGTCGATGGACCGCGTATAACAGGTGCCTGCACTGGCGGCACATGACTAACCGATGGCGACACGGGGGAGGTCGAGGCTGTGCGGACTGGTGCAACAGCTTTTAAAACAACCCGCTGAGGCCGATGTACATCAGCAGGGGGCAGATGACGCACAGATAGATGGTGTGGAGGATGACGGCAAAGCTCAAAATCATGCGCCCGAATTTGCGCGTGGCGAGGTGGCCCTGCGCGGAATAATAAGAGCCGATGAGCAGCCCGGCGAAGGGGAACAGGCTGAAAAAAATTAAGACCGCTTGCGCCAGCCCGGATATACCCATCTGGGCCAGCGTAAGCGAGTCTCGATTCACATAGTCTGGCAGCCTGCGTTTGCGACGACCCATCGCCCAACCCTAGAGTTCGAGATAGTCGCGCAAAAACCGGCTGCGGTTGGGATGGCGCAGTTTGCGCAGTGCCTTGGCCTCAATCTGGCGGATGCGTTCGCGGGTCACGCCAAAATGCTGGCCCACTTCTTCAAGGGTATGTTCGCGACCGTCTTTCAGGCCGAAACGCAGTTCCAGCACTTCTCGTTCGCGGTCATTCAGGTCGGCCAGTGCCCCGCGTAGCTGCTCCTTGAGAAGCTGGCGAGCGGCGGCTTCCACCGGGCTAATCATCTTGTCGTCCTCGATGAAATCGCCCAGCAGGCTCGAATCTTCCTGCCCGACCGGCATATCCAGCGACATCGGCTCCTGTGAAATGCGCAAAATCCGGCGCACCTTGACCGACGCCCGCCACAATTTGCGCTTCAGGGTCGGGTCGAGGGGTGTCTCGTTATCCCAGCCAGTGCGAATTTCCCTGACCTCTTCGTCGGTTAAAAAGCCGCTCTCCAGAGCAAGCTGCTCCATTGTTGGCTCGGTGCCAAGCTCTTGAATGAGGTCGCGCTGCACCCGCATCAGGCGGTTGATGGTCTCGACCATGTGAACCGGGATGCGGATGGTGCGGGCCTGATCGGCGATGGCGCGGCTGATGGCCTGTCGAATCCACCATGTGGCGTAGGTGCTGAATTTGAAGCCTTTGGTGTGGTCGAATTTCTCGACCGCCCGCAGCAGCCCGATATTGCCTTCCTGAATCAAATCGAGGAACCCAATACCGCGCCCCATGTAGCGTTTTGCCATGCTGACCACCAGCCGCAAATTGGCGCGGGTCAGCACTTCGGCAGCTTGATTACCCCGGTACATGGCGTTGGTGAATTCCTCGCCTGCCCGGTCGGCATAATAGTCGATGTCATCTTCGATAAGCTGTGCAATGTCCTCGACAGACGGCAGTTCACCGTCCAGCCGGACCTTCTGATCAACGGCAAATTGAAGTGTTTCCGGCAGCAAGTACAGTGCGTGAAAGCACTCAAACAGATGCTGGGCCAGTTCATTCCAGTTATCGTCACGTCCCCATGATTCCTGTTCGAGATACATGCGGACAAACGACGGTGCATCATCATTCCAATTCAGCCTCAGATTCTGGGCCTCGGCAATGAGCAGTTGAAGATCAGGCACATCGACACCCAGTTTGACGGCGATTTTCTCCAGTTCAGCCCAATTTTTTACGATGTGCGCGTACAGTGCGTTCAGCAGGTCAATCGGGTCCGTAACCCCATCAACCGCAATCTTCTCGCTGAGTTTGTTCAGAAAAACAACCGCCGCAATTTGTACTGCCAGCCATGTTTCGCGGCTGGAATCGAGCAGTTCAACCTGCCCGATTTCTTTCAGGTAGATGCGGACCGGGTCATCGCCCAGATTGCTGGTATCAACGGCGTTGGTGGCGATGCGTGCTTCTTCATTGGGATCGAAGTCGTCATCTCCAATGTCCATACCAGCCAGCGCTTTATCTATGTCCATGTTCTGGTTTTCTTCTCGCATATATTTCCGTAGCCTATTCAGGTTCGGTCTGCCTACTTTATTATAGTGTTTGAGGGGCGTTTTGCGCCAATTTTGCCGTTACCGCAGGTCACGAAGGGCCTGTTGTATCAACGTTTTGGCCCGCGCCAACCCACGAATGGCTTTGTAATCTACCGTTTCGGCGTCTTGATCGAGAAAATACAGCTCGCTGGTGGCTCGTTCAATCCGAGTCAGCCGCATTTCCAATACACACCTCAGAAATTCTCCCGTCTCCAGCCGGTCTTCCACCAGTTTCTGATTTTGCCTCAGTACACTTTTTAGTTCTGTACGATGCATCTCCGATGCACGCTGGTGAAAGTTTTCCAGCGGCTCCGGTAACACCATGTCCACCAGCGTTTGTAGCTCTGGTGTTAGATTCTGCTTGATATACTCGGAAGGTTCAAGGGCATCTTGCTCTCCGGCCTTTTCAATCAATTGAAATAGAACGCGGTGATCTCCCCGCGTGAAATCGTCCTGAGTAAAGGGTTCCAGTGCATCAATCGCCATCTCGTCATCGTCTGCCAGCAGTTGCAACTGGCGCAGTTTACGATCCGCCGCATAAATCCACAGCGGTTCCTGTAGCAAAATGGACAGGCAGTAGCGCTCCAACTCATCAGCAGGACTGGTGCGAATCTTGTTCGCCAACGGTGCGTCTGTAATTTGCTTGAATCTGGGCGAGACATCACGATTGCCTTTTCGGTTTTGGTAACCTCCGCTATAAGTACTACGCTCATTCCCTTGTTTGGGTTTTTGTTTTGGCTGGCCTTGCTGAGCTAATCCCATTAAACGGATTGTTTCTTGGTTAAGGCCAAGCCGCATTATCAAACGTTGAACGTTTCGTGTTCGATACAGATCATTGTTTGATGTCGCTGTTAGTAGAGGAAGCACGTCTTTTGCTGCCCTCTCCCGCTCGTCTATGCTTGAATTAGGAGATAAGCCTTTCGCAACTATATTTATGATATAGTCCGCAAGTGAAATCGACGTATTTACCAGATTGCCCCATTCATCGGGACGCTCACGGATAAAATCATCCGGGTCTTTGCCCTGTGGCAATCGTAAGATGCGCGTGTCGAGCTTTAGATGTCCCGACATCGACATCATACCGTGCGCATCAAAAGTCACGGCGGCTTCGCCATTGTCCCCGGTCAGGCTCTCGTGTACAACATTCAGGCCGCGCATTGTCGCTTTCACGCCCGCGCTATCTGAGTCGAGGGCCATCACCAGCCGGTTGGCGTATTTTGCCAGCGTTTGAACCTGCGTCGGGGTCAGGGCCGTCCCCATCTGGGCCACGACATTTTTGTAGCCTGCTTGATGGGCCTGTATCACATCCATATACCCCTCAACCACCACCACTGTCTCAGTTTCGCGAATATCGCGGCGGGCCAGATGGAAGCCGTACAGCAGTTGGCTTTTGTCAAAAAGCTCTCCCTGCGGCGAGTTGAGATACTTGGGAACCTGATCGTCGGCTAAGGCCCGTGCCCCGAACCCGACCACATTGCCTCGC
Organism: Chloroflexota bacterium; assembly: GCA_022616515.1. Lineage (GTDB taxonomy): Bacteria > Chloroflexota > Anaerolineae > Aggregatilineales > J027 > JAKEEQ01. The sequence continues at coordinate 5,997 of JAKEEQ010000446.1, forward strand.
GCATCGTGAATGGGAATCATCAGGCGCTGGCGAAAACGGTCATACATCCGCCCGCTGTCGGATTTGATGATTAACCCGGCAGCCAGCATATCATCGGTGGTATAGCCAATCTGCGCGAAATGATCGAGTGTCGTTTGCCACGCATCCGGCGCGTAACCCAACCCGAACTCGCGAATCGTGTCGTCAGTCAGGCCGCGCTTTTTCACATAATCGCGCACCGCTTTATCGTTCAGAAGCAAGTTCATGTAGAATTCGGCGGCGCTGTTGAGCAGGCGCGTCAATTTTTCGCGGTGTTCGTCTTTTTGCTGGGCTTGTGGGGTGCGCGGCTGGATTTCAACCCCGGCCCGCTCCGCCAATACTTTGAGCGTCTCGGAGAAATCCCAGCCTTCCGCTTTCATGACGAAACTGAACAGGTCGCCGCCCTCGCCACACGCGCAAAAACAGCGCCATGTCTGGGTATCCGGGAAGACGACAAACGACGGCGTTTTTTCGTTATGGAAGGGACATAACCCTTTGTAACTGCGCCCTGCCTTTTTCAATGGGGTGTACGATTGCACCACATCAATAATGTCGAGCCGGGCCTTGATGTCATCAATCGTTGACATGTGTAGCTGGGTAAACTAAATGGAAGGATGGTCTTGATTATAGCGCCGATGTAAAAATCGTGACAGGTGGTATTAAAAAACTTGACGCATTGGACTGGCACAAATTTTAGTTTGTGGCACTATATGCTTACGGATTACCTACAAAATTAAGGACTTTTGTCATGACAGAAACCACAGACCCCTCCATGGTCACCGATGAAGGTATTTTGATCGCTATTCATGATTTCGTGCGCAGTTATGACCCCTTGAACGCTGCTAAAGAACATCTTCATTTTGAGGTTCTGGATGGCGTGGTGCGGGTGACCGGACATGTGCAGGGTGCGCGTCAGAAACGAGTGCTGCTTGACAATTTGCCAGACCTTCCCGGTGTTGTTGCGGTCGATGACACCGGCCTCTATGACGATGACACGATCCTTTATAACGTGGGAATGCTGCTGCCGCGCGGCGTCCGTGCCCGTGTCTCCTATGGTGATGTCTATCTGATTGGCACGGCTCCCACAGACGTCAACAAACTGATTATGGATGTATCCAAAGTGCCGGGAGTCCTTGAGGTGAAAAACGGACTGCGTTAAACGATTGGGGTATCATTGGATACCCCCGCTACTGTGGCCTGCATATCACGCGAAATTATTGTGAAATCCCGCCTGAAACGAGGGCTGACTATCTGTTTTGAGTTATGATGTAAATGTATTCAACCCGGTTGGTATTCTGGCAGGACATGAACTGTTATGGCTCAAAATATGGAACCCGATACACAAACATCGGGGGATCCCTGGCAAATACTGAAGAAAAGCATTATGTATTGGGCACTCCTGCTCAGCGGCGTCAGTATAGGCTTACTAATCCTCATTGCCTATGTGCTGTTACCGCAGGACCGGGATCGACTTTTCATTCTCGAACTCCAGTTACTGGTCATTACCATTGTTTCATTTTTCTTCAGGGCGGGTCATTATGACATCGCTAACCATCTGTTTATCGGCGGTTTTGGCGTAGCCTTATTGATTGGACCCATAACTGGTACCGGGATTTATACGGTTTCCTACATTGCGCATATACTCCTGATTTTGCTTTCGACGATACTGTACACGCCACGAATGACCATCGTCGTAACAACCGTCTCTATTGTATATGGTGGCGTTTTAGTCGCATTGGCTGATGCCGGACAGGTGGATACACCGGAAAATGCTACACTTTCACCATTTGCAACCTGGATAAGTCTGGCGGCTATATTTGCTGTTGCTGCAAATCTGCTGATCCAGGTCCGTAAAACAACAGAGCGCATGATAGAGTTGATCGCAAAAGACCGCACGTTCTACCAGACGATCATCAGCGACCAGAGCGAGTTCATCGTGCGCTGGAAACTGGATGGGAGGCGCACCTTCGTCAATGATGCCTACTGTCGCTATTTTAACCTGACCCCTCAGGAGGCGATTGGCACCAATTTTATGAATCTTATCGCCGAAAAAGATCGTGCCCGTGTGCAGGCTAAAATCAGCCGAATATCTTTCGATAATCCAGTGGAAATTGACCAGCATGAAGTCATCAATCCTGATGGTAGCCCCGGCTGGCAGCAGTGGACAGATCGTGGCATTTTCGATAGTGAAAGAAATTTGACCGAGTACCAGTCGGTAGGGCGCGACATCACCCCTTTAATGATACTTGAACAACATCAACTTGATCTGGAAATGTCGACGCGGCGCGAGAAATTTTTGCGCGATTTTCTCAATATGATCTCGCACGATCTCAAAACCCCGCTCACTATCATGGAAAACAACCTCTATCTAATCCGGCATATCAGTGAATCGCCTGCCGTCGAAAAACATGCCAACCGCATTGAACGCCAGATTGATCACCTGACGGTGATGATTAACGACATCCTGACCACTGCTCGTCTGGATTATGTCGAGTATCTGGATATGGAGTCGGTGGACTTAAAGCAGATATTGGATGAGGCACGACAATCGCTGGCTGATACCTGTGAACTGAAACATATTGACTTAAAAATTGTTGAGCCACTGCCGCCAATTGCAGTGCGCGGCGATGAGAAATACTTAAAACGCGCCTTCGTCAATTTGTTCGAGAATGCTATCAAATATTCTCCGCGGAACAGCGCCGTAACAATCACTGGATCATCGGATGGCGAACAGCGGGCTACCATCACCATTACCGATTCAGGCATGGGCATTGACGCGGAAGACTTGCCCCACATATTCGAACGATTCTATCGTGCTAAAAACGTTCGTGACGTCGAGCGGGGCACGGGTTTGGGACTGGCAATTGTCAACCGGGTCATTGAACTGCATGGGGGGAGCATCGCCGTAGAAAGTATGCCCGGCACCGGATCCACCTTTACCCTCAAGTTGCCGCTGTATCAGGGAAAAAGCGTAGTGCGCGTATCTGCTCAAGCTGACTTGTGAAATTAAGCGACGGATAGGCCAGTGCCCGCGCCAGATAACGCTGTAGGCGCACTTCAACCGGAAGCCCGTTGGCTACCCACCCCTCAAATGTTGTTCGACCCACACCAATCGATAAGAACAACCCACACCAGAACATTGATGTCAGCAGCATATACGACCAGAAACGCTTCTCAATTCCCGGCATTGTACGGTTCTGCGATGTCATAACCGGCTCCAAAAACGCCTGCCATTCGTCAAAACTGAGTAAATCTTCCTGATTTGGAGCCAACAGTAGCCCTGCTAGATTCCGACCCACATCTTCTAACCCGCAATCTTCCCAATCTACCAGACCGAGAACATTGGAGGGACGCTGGATGACATTCGCGAAGCGTGTATCGGATTGATTAAAACAAAGCAGCGGTGATCCAGAATCAAGTGCGGCAGCAGCAGCAACACATTTGTGGAGTGCTTGTTGAGTCAAGGAGCCAGCTTCTCTTCCACTCGGAAAATGCGCATCGACCCACTGGCGATATGCGTCAATAGACCTGTTGAGCCAATCTACGAAATAGGTAGCCACCCTTCCGCCACCATTGCACATCCACAACCCCTCTGCTTTGATATTGGCCTGAAGCAGCCAGACATCTGCTAGCTGCCGGAGTTGAGCGGGTGATGGCTTGCGGCGATCCCACATCTCGCCCTCCATATATTCGTAGATCACGATGGGGTGTGTGGTAGGAGTGTGTGGTTCGTAGTGGATAGGCCGAGGGGCAATATCGAGGTCAGAAAGCAGCGTCAAACCCTGAAACTCACGCAGCGGACTTTCCGCAAATTCAGCGGGTTTCAGGTATTCTTTGGCGATCCAGTGCTTGTCGCCGAAAAACACGTCAAACAGCCGGTTGCTCTGAATGTCCAGCGATCTGCGCGGCTGGATAATGATGTCTGGTGATGACACGCCTGCAATGTGGGCGATGAGAGACTGCATGAGATAATGCCTTTCAAAACAATCTCATCTTACCCCATCACACAATAACTGCCTCTGATGATAAGGCTCCGCTCACCTGATAGTGCATGTCACACGGCCTGATCTTTTCCGACCCCTCCCTAACCCTCCCCAAACATGGGGAGGGAATTTCACACATCACAATTCACCCGATTAACCCCGTCAAAAACGGAGACAACACTGTCTCCCCCATGTTTGGGGGAGATGTCGCGCCAGCGACAGAGGGGGTTGATTTTCTATTTCACATTTTGCGTGTGTTATTTAGCTGACCGATCCCGGTTGGTCAACGCGGCGAGTTCGGCCCGCAGTTCCGCTTCGCGCTCACGGGCAGCCTCAATGCTGTTGTCTTTGATTTCTTCGTAGCGGGTCTTGATGCCGTCCCGCAGATCTTTACCCGATTGCGGCGCGAAAAACAGCATGATTCCGCTGCCCGCGATGACCCCGCCCAGAAATGACATTATTGTACGCATTCTACCTGCCCCGTTTCAGTTCCCGATCACAATTGTGTGTTTTATGTATCGATGCCCGCAGCCGCAACAAATATGTAGCGACGCCCAACGGGGCGTCCTTTAGGCTTAGTGCAAAACGCACCATGTAGTCTAACAATGATGGGTCGGGGAAATCAAGGTGGGCATCAACGAAAAAGGCGAACCCCCAAAAGAGTCCGCCTTTAGCCCAGGGAGGATAACCGTAGTACCTAACGATAGACCACCACCGGGATAGTCACAATCACCGACTGCTCAACGACTGCCTCATGAATTTGCACGTTTTCCCTGACAGAGTCCTGTCAAGGCTGGCAATTCCCCCACATTTCCTGTAGCATTCCAGGTTGCTTGTAATGAATATACCTTTTATCGAGGATCATATGAGGGATTACCGCTTTTGGCTTGTGGTGATTGTCCTGATCACCCTTGTCTCTGTCTGGATTGACCTCCCCGACAATCCGGGCCTGCATGTGGATTTTGACGATGACGGGGAAGAGGAAATTTCAATTTCAGCCGATTTTGAAGTTGTACAGGGGCTGGACTTGCAGGGTGGTTCGCGTATTCTGCTGCGACCTGCCCTGAGTGATGATGAGTATGAAAGTGACGATCTGGAAGTCGCCCGCGACATCGTAGAACGCCGCGTGAATGGCCTCGGTCTGTCAGAAGCTGTGGTCCAACTGCAAGGCAGCAACCGTGTGTTGGTTGAACTGCCCGGCGTCAGTGACCGCGAAATTGCGCTGGCAACCGTACAAAGTACCGGCTTGCTGGAATTTGTCGATTTTGCAGGAATTGACCCGACCGTATTGTCGATTGTTTCGCAGGAGGGAGCCTGTATCAAGACCACCGAACAGGAACGCCTCGAAGCCGCCCGCATCGACACAACCCTTGATGATGAAGAACAGACTCCTACCGATCCCACCGCCACACCGCCTCTGCCCGATGAAGTCACACCGGAAGCGACGCCGGGCCTGCCGCCATTCGGCAAGGTGATTTCGGAGGTGCCGGGTGATGATGTCGCTCAGGAAGGTGGTGAGGGAGAAGATCAGGAACGCGGTCCCTGCCGCGATGGCAGTTTCCCGCTTGGCACGACTGGTACGCCGGAAGGTCCGCCCTTCCGCACGGTCATGACCGGGGCTGGTCTGGATGATGCCGCCGCCATCTTAAATGGGCTGAAGTGGGAGGTTAGTTTTGTATTGAACAGTGAAGGTAGCGACATATTCCGTGCCCATACTGAAGCAAATCAAGGTCAACAAATGGCAATTGTGCTTGATGGCGAGGTAATTTCTGCGCCCGCCATTCAAGCCGTTATTTCAGGTAGCGGTGTAATTACCGGGTCCTTTACCGAAGCCGAAGCCCAATCACTGGCAATTCAACTGCGCTATGGTGCGCTGCCGGTTCCGTTAGAAGTAGCAGCTTTTGATAACGTTGGCCCGACCCTGGGCCGGATTTCGGTCAACCGCAGTATCGAAGCGGGTGTTGTCGGGGTGGTCGTGGTGCTGCTGTTCATGGTGATTTACTATCGCGTACCGGGAGTGGCCGCCGCGCTGGCCCTGCTGGTCTTCGCCGCGATGAACTTCGCGCTGTACAAATCTATACCCGTAACGCTCACGCTGCCCGCCATTACCGGGTTCCTGATTTCGATTGGTACGGCGGTTGACGGTAATATCCTCATCTTTGAGCGTATGAAAGAAGAATTACGCGCCGGAAAGTCGCTTGATCAATCGGTACGTCTCGGCTTTGACCGCGCCTGGACATCCATCCGCGACTCGAACATCTCCACACTCCTCATCTGCGGTATTTTGTTCTTCTTCGGCGGCACCTTTGGCGCGAGTGCCGTGCAGGGGTTTGCCATTACGCTTGGTCTCGGACTTGTGCTGAACCTGTTCACCGCCATTATTGTCACCCGCACCTTCTTGAGCGTTATGCTAGACCTGTTCGGCAACGCGGTTGAAGGCAACAAGCGGCTGCTGGGCGCGTAAGGGGGGATTATGTTTAGTTTAGTTGAACGCCGCCGTTATTACTTCCTGTTTTCCGGGATTTTGATTACGCTCGGTCTAGCCACATTGATCTATTCCACTGTCAGCACGGGGTCGCCGGTGCAGCTCAGTATCGACTTCACAGGTGGTACGCTCTTCCAGTTACAATTCACCGAAGGCGTTGGGGAGCAGGAAATCCGGGATACGCTGGCAACCTTTGAACTGGACGATATTGTCGTGCAGGAGTTGGAGCCTATCGAAAGCGAAGATGCCGACGTTCCCACCTATCCTGACAGCAGCCGCTGGTCGGTACGTACTGACGAGTTGACGGAGGACGAAGTTGACAACATTCTGGATACACTTGATTCTACGGTCGCACCACTGGACCGAGAGGCAATTGAGACATCGCAGGTGTCATCAACAGTCGGGGCTGAGGTCACGCAGGCAGCGGTGATTGCCACCATCTTTGCATCAGCCGTTGTGCTCGGTTTTATGTGGTTTTCCTTCCGCAATGTGCCCCATCCTTTCCGCTATGGCATTTGCGCCATCACGGCCATGATCCACGACATTCTGGTGATGCTCTCAATCATGTCCATCATGGGGCTGCTGTTCGACTGGCAGGTGGACGCGCTCTTCCTGACGGCTCTGCTGACGGTGGTCGGTTTCTCGGTGCAGGACACCATTGTGGTATTCGACCGCATCCGCGAAAACATCCCGCGTCGACGTGGCGAAAGCTATGAACTGATCGTGAATCGCAGTGTGCTGGAAACCGTACACCGTTCACTCGCCACCCAATTAAATGCCATCTTCGTGATGATCGCTATCATCCTGTTTGGTGGCGAGACCATCCGCCAATTTGTGGTGATTCTGCTGGTTGGCCTGACCAGCGGAACCTATTCCTCCATCTTCATCGCCGTGCCGCTGCTGGTGGCGTGGTCACGCGGCGAACTGCCGTTTGTCGAAGGCGATGTGAAGGAATAAAGAAGCAGGCAAATCCTCAAGAAATTTCAGGGCCTCTCGTTTGATACGGGAGGTCTTTTTGATTTGAAATGGTTCAATACTCAGATGCGAATTAATTAATTAACTTTATAAATTAATTGCCCTTTGCGGATTCGTGGGTATGGGACGCGGTGTACCGCGCCCCTCCAAAAAATCACACATCGGAAGGGTCAGACGCGCTCGATCCCACCCGATCAATTGAGTGGGAATTTGTTAACTTTGTAAATTAATTCTGCACAACGGTGCAAGGCCGAATCTCAAATCTGCTTTTCCTCACCAAACATCGGGTTCTTGCACACTGGCATCGCGCCGCGAACAGAGTTTATGCTGGTATCAAATGTGACCAGTCGAAGGGAAGGTGATGATGGCTTCAACTGAACTACTCTCGGATAATGTGCTTGAATGGTTATTGGAGGAATGCGATCCGGGCGTGCGTTACCTCGCGATGCGTGACCTGCTTTATTACCGACCGGACAGCCCCGAACTCCAGAATGCGCGGACAGCGGCCCACAAGACAGGCCCGATTGCCGCCGTTCTGGATGAAATGGTGGCCGACGGTTATTGGGTTGAACCTGGACCCGGCTACTACCCGAAGTATCGCGGAACGGTGTGGTCAATCATCTTACTCGCCCAGTTAGGCGCTTCTGCCGCGCACGATGAGCGCATCAAACGGGCCTGTAACTATGTGCTCGATCATGCCCTGATGCCCGGCGGCCAGTTTACGGTTTCAGGCAGCCCGTCCAGCACTGCCGATTGCTTACAGGGCAATCTGTGTGCCGCGCTGCTAGATCTGGGCTGCGATGACACCCGGCTCGAAACCGCATTTGAGTGGATGGCGCGTACCGTGACGGGCGAAGGCATTGCACCCGCCGGTGACCGCCACGCGGAAGCTCGTTATTATGCCGGTAAATGTGGTCCACTGTTTGCATGTGGCTCCAACAATAAACTGCCCTGTGCCTGGGGTGCGGTCAAGGTGATGCTCGCGCTGGGCAAATGGCCGGAGAACCGCCGCACGCCGGTCATCCATCGCGCCATTGAACAGGGCGTCGACTTCCTGCTCAGCACCAACCCGGCACTGGCAGACTATCCCTCCGGTTACAGCGACAAACCGAGTGGCAACTGGTGGAAGTTCGGCTTTCCCGTCTTTTATGTGACTGACCTGCTGCAAAATATCGAAGCACTGCTGGCATTAGGCCAGGGGATTGATCGGCGTCTGTGCGGTGCATTGGATTTGATCTGTAACAAACGAGACGCACAGGGGCGCTGGCCGCTGGAATATGACTACACCGGGAAAACGTGGGGGGATTATGGGGCGAAGAAACAACCCAACAAATGGGTCACGCTGCGGGCTTTGCGCGTGCTAAAGACAGTGGCGGCTTAGGGCCGAGAATAGGTCATTTCCACCAGCCGTCAAGCAAGTGGAAATGACCTTCAGCGGTCTTTATCGAGCCACATGTAAACTAATGGTCCATGTTCATTCCATCATGCTCATCTTCTTCATGGTCCTCATCGTCCATATGCTCCATGTCATCGTGTTCTTCATCATCCACCGGGGGCAGCAAATCGACTAACGCCTCTTCGGCAGCGTGCCATTCTTCAGCCTCAATAGCTTCTATAATGGCATTAATTGCGTCGATAGCCTCTTCATCATCGTCCAGATCTTCAGAAGCATGAGCCAGATGATGGAGGGCGTTTTCCTGATCCTGACTGATAACCCATGCCAGTGCCAAACGCAGATGGGCATTGCTATCATGCTCCTCAATGACCTCCACCCCCTCAAGCATATCTTCCAATGTTTGAAGGATTTCTTCGTAGTCTTCGTCCTCCATTTGCTCCAGAAGTAATTGCATAATAGATTGGTGCGGAGGAGACGTGACTTCTATGATGTGGTCAATCTGGTGTACTACGTCCTCGTAGTCCTCAGCTAACATGGCGTCACGCGCTAACACATGATGCTCAACCAGCAGGGTGGGTATTGTATTGGTTTCATGTGCATGCTCCATATCCATTTCCTCGCCCATTTCCAGGCTGGCAATGTAGGCAGCGATGTTGGTGACCTCTTCATTGGAGAGCAGTGTGGGGAGGAAAACGGGCATGTTGCTGGTCGGTATGCGTACCTGACGGCGCACACTCTCCGGCGTATGTCCGGCCAGATTAGGACCTAAGTTCGTTCCCTGCGCATTTTCGCCGTGACAGGCAATACAGCCTTTTTGGGTAAATAGCAGCCGTCCCTCTTCAACCATCTCAGCGGTGAATTCCTCGGTTGTCTCGTCCTCCATATGCTCATCGTCGTGTTGATCCATATCATGGTCATCGTGTGGCGTTGGTGTCATATTGTGCTGCCACACCATCTGTGCCGTCGCTGCCTGATTGCCGCTCGACTCTACTTCATTAGCGAGTATTCCTGCCGTGAGAAGCAGCAACCCACCAATGATCAACAGAAGGCTCCGTTTATTCATGATAATTCTGTATCTCCATTTAACTTGTATAGAAATTGCATGTGAGAAGCTGAACGCGTGGCTATAGGGTCTCCAGGGTGAATGTTACCATATTCATGGTGAGTGTGTAATATCGTTGACGATTGTTTAAGATACAAACGAATCATCAGCAAAAAGTGGTGGCACGAGACCACCACTCTTTAGCATAAGTTTTTTCTGCAGGTAAATAAAACCTCCAGTATTTATGAATGTGCCCTGAACACTTTCATAAGCAGTACGCGGTCACAGAGAAGTTCAAGACGAGTCGTATCAAGGACGGCATTATAGCGTTTGGTGCAAAGACTGCCGTTGGAGGCATCCTGCTAATGGCATTGAGAGCCATCTGGTGTAAGATCGCCACCAAACCCTTGAAAAAGCTCATTAAACCGAGTCTTACTTCGTCTGCCATGGCAGCTATCCTTGCTTGACGCGATTGCCCGCCGCGGGAGCCTGCCCCGAAAAATCCTCGACCTCACCCGCTGGCTGGCCCAACTCGCG
>JAKEEQ010000447.1 GCA_022616515.1 Chloroflexota bacterium
CCCGGCTCAATCGTCTTGAATTTGACCTTATTCCTATCCAGCTTCACTTCGCGCCCTTATTATCTTAAAAGTGTCCCTCCGCCAGCCATTCATGGGGGAGCGTGATGCCAGGTAACCTCATTCCCCCATTTATGGGGGAAATGTCCGAAGGACAAAGGGGGATAACCAAACAAAGGAGCATTCCATGACTGACCTGCCAACCATCGACGAATTGGGCACCGATTTACTCGACACCACACGCCGCCAGCGCTGGATTACCCTGTCACGACCCTTTATCGGCGTAGCAGCCTACATCGCTGCCGTGTACATGGGCTGGTGGCTCGTCACGCCGCTGATTGTCTTCCTGATTTTCGTGGCCGTTGTGACCGCCACCCATGATGTCGTCCATCAGGCGATTGGATTGAGCAAACGTCACACAGAGATTTTTCTCTTCCTGATGGGAGCGGTACTGCTGGAAAGCGGGCATGCCTATCGGACCACCCACTGGCAGCATCATTCGCATTTCCCGCAGGACGATGACCCGGAAGGCTATCCCGCCAAAATATCGCTGTGGGGCGCGGTGTTGTATGGCCCGGTGTTTATCTACCGTCTGTGGATATGGGCTTTCCGGCGCAACACGAATCGACCCGATCAACGGGCATGGTTAATTCTGGAAGCGGTGCTATTTTTAACAGTGGTTATCGGCGGGATTTTGCTCATTCCGTATACTTTTGCGGTGATCTGGTATATGGTGATGGCAATTGTGGGAAGCTGGGTTTATCCGGTGCTGACGGTGTATTTGCCGCATAAAGATTATGGCGATACGCCGCTTACCCAGACTCATACCCTGCGCGGCACGATTATCCCGGCGCTATTTCTCGAACTGACCTATCACCTCGAACATCATCTGTATCCTATGGTCCCCAGCCACAATCTCGCCGAACTGTCCCGCCGCCTCGATCCGTATTTCAAGGAAGCAGGTGTCGTGGTGTGGCATGTGATCTAAAGCATTTCCCGAAGTGCTACTCTGCAAGACGATGCAGCAGCCAGGGATTCATGTTGTCTGGCGTAAATTCCGGGTCCACACCCTGAATAAAATACATCATCTGGCCCACGTCCGAGAAGACCTTGAAGCGCACATGAGTCACCATCTGAGGAACGGAGGACGCCAGAAACGTAATCACCTTGCTGTTGCTCAATGTCCAGGACCAGCCGCAGTTCGGGTGGTCATAAACGTCCATTGCCTTGCGCAAATCGAACAGATTCATCGGTATAGTCTCGGTAGCGCGGGCATCAATGAGGAGATGGATCTTGTCGGTATAGGGTGCCGCCTCATCCATCATCTCCACCGCCATTTCGTTTACGTCTTCCATCATTTCCATCGTTACGTCTTCAGGCCAGCGTGTGTAAATGATCTGATTGGGGATGAGCCAGTCGATAAAGTAATCCATGATTGTTATCCTCATATCATCGCAATCTTTCCTTCATTCTATATCAACTTTATAAATTGTGGACTTAATATTTACCTAATTTTGCGGGAAAAATTCATTAAGCGGTGAACTTGTCTCTACATCGCATCAACATGACGTTCCAACACATCGAGAAAATCCGGGTCATAGGACAGTAGATTGTCCGGGTGACCGATGTGATCGAGATTCCACAGTCCACTTTCCCTAATTTTCACCCGGTCGCTGTAATGACCTAACCAATCGAGTCCCGGCTTATCAATTGGTGAGCATCCGTCTGGCCCTGCCAGTAAGATAATAGCGTTGCGCTCGATATACGCACGATGACTGGATGCGCCAGGTTCGTCATCTACTTCAACCCACAGAAACGGTAAAGCGCCGATGGAGGTTGATACTTCCCGTTCAAGACCTTGCTCTGATTGTTTAATTTGCCGTGAGGCCGAGCTGCCCCTACCCCATTCCGGCAAAGTCCACGCCCCATGTTTGTTGAGTAAAGCGTTGCCGACATGCAGGCGAAAAATAGACCCGCGATGATTGCCTGTGCCTGCTCCGGTCCCTTTGTGAGAGCGCAGGCGGCCCCACAACGTGGATTTACTGCCTGTACCTACGGCATGCGTTCCAACCCGGACCACCCGAAGCTGCTGCGACCCATCCGAGCGATATTCGTCGCCGTCAAAGAAAAAATAGACGCCGCGTTTGGGCCAGCCCATGCGCCCATGACAGTCTTTCAGGCATCGCATCCCGGCAACTTTTGATTCAAGCAGCCTGAGCAGGTCATAAAAACGATCTGCGTGAATTTTCCCGTTTTCGCTCATAAATTCTTGTCCAGCCATTGCAGTTGTTTGCCACTACGCAATCCCTGCATCGGAACCTCAATCCGATAACCACGTTTCTCTATCTCTGGAATCAAATACTCGCGGTATTTTTCCCCCGCCAGAAACACCAGCACATCACCGGCATTGGTTGTGGTATAGATTTCAGGCAGCACGCGCTGTGCCCACTGGCGGCGGTTAGCGGCAGGCATGGTGTTGAGAGTGACATCATACGGTTCAATGACATCGTCCGGGTGCAAAAGCCCGTGTTTTGCCGACAGGATAAACCACCTGTCGCAGTGTTTCTCAACATATCGCCGGGCCTTTTTGAACGGCACGGAGGAATAGAGATCACTGGCGGGAGCCGGATATGACAGTTTGCGCTTTGCGCACGAAACAAGTCCTATTTTGCTCATATGAATTCCTCATTCAAGATTTTTGCTTAGCATACCATATGCAGCGATTGAACCAACAGCGTTTCAACAGATCAGCG
>JAKEEQ010000448.1 GCA_022616515.1 Chloroflexota bacterium
ACCCAGATTATGTAGAGATACCGCAGTGCCTCGCTTATCCCCTATTAACTGTCTAATGCTCAGGCTTTGATTGCAGTAATCAACTGCCTCGGCATAATTCCATTGCAGGTATGCCATAACACCCAGATTATTCAAACTAATGGCAGTCGCCCGTTTATCACCCTGTGCCTGCTGTATCGCCAGCCCGCGCCGGGTAAACTGTTGAGCAACCTCATAATCGCCCTGCGCCATTGCGACTGTTCCGAGATTGGTCATACAATTCGCAGCAGCCGCTAAACTGCCCAGGGACTGCACGATTTCCAGACTTTGTTGGTGATATTGACGCGCCTGTTCATAGTTCCCATGCACAATCGCAACGGTCCCTAGATTGGTCAGGCTGGCGGCAACTCCTTTCTGGTCACCAATTGCCCGTCTGACAGAAAGACTCTCGCTATGAAAATCATGCGCCGCCCCGATATCCCCCTGGTAGTGGGCAATATTACCAAGATTCTGGAGCGCAGATGCCGCCCCTCCTTTATCATTAACTTCCCCGGCAAGAATCCTTGCTTTTTCTGCCATCAACCGGGCGTCTGAATAATTTCCCTGTCGTTCGTGCGAGAGAGAACACAGGTTCCACAATTCAACCTGACGCGCATCTTTGTCGTCAAGTTGTCGGGAGCCGCGCATGAGCAGTTCGCGTGCCGTTTCATGAGTTGCAGTGACGTCGATCAAGTGTTGCGCGACTTTTGGCAGGTAGGCTAGCTCTTTATCAAGATCACCCGCCTGATGCCAGTGTTCAAGAAGAATATCAAGGTAATTGCTATCGTCGGGATAGATTTGCTCAATAGCGTCGGCGACCTGGCGATGCAACTGAGAGCGATGTTCAGCGGGAAGGTCAGCCAGAATCGTCGCGCGTAGTTTGTCATGGGCAAACATCCATTTATTCTCACTAACCGTCAGCACCGCTGCTTCCGAACAACGATGCAGCCAGCCGTTAATATCACTACGGTTCGCCAATACTTGTAGCACTGCCATATCCAGTTGGCGTCCGGCAACCGCCGCTGCCTGCAACAGCAACTGGTCATCGTTGGGCACTTTCTGAATACGCCGCCGCAAAATACGCTGCATGCCTCCCGTAATTACTTCGGCAGGCAGGTCCATTGCGCCAATATGATCGAGTTGACCTGCTTCTTCCGCCAGCGCACGCATCACCTCCACAATGAAAAAGGTATTGCCTTCGGTTTCCTGATTTAACAATGATACGATTTGAGACTGGCTGGCCCTTTCACCGAGCATCGCCTCGCTCAATTTCATGACTTCTTCTTCATTAAGGCGATCTAGAATAAGCACCTGAACGCCATCCAGGCTGGCTGACAGATCGGGATATTCGTCGTGGCGATAGGTGCCGATTATCGTTAGACCGGATAGTTGATCAATAACGGCCAGTATCTGCCGCAGTACATCAAAGCTTTCTTCTGTCCACTGTAAGTCTTCCAGCAGAAGCAAAATCGGCTGCGGCAAATTCCGCAGGAGATCAACAATGGCAAAAGTTAGACGGTCCTTTCGGGCACTGCCGCCAAGTACCGGCGCATCTGAAACCGTCCGCCCGATGAGCGTCTCAATATCCGGCACAATCTCCTTCAGAATCCCGGCCTGAAGGTCAGTTACTTCCTTCATCAGCAGCAAACGACGAACCGGATCACGCCACAGTTGGAAGGGCAGCCCGCCGCCCTCAACCGCCTGACCACGCACGACGACCACTCCCTGTACCAATGCATGTGCGCGGACTTCCTCTATCAAACGTGATTTACCAACGCCACTTTCACCGCCCAACAGCCACACGCTGGGTCGTGCCTGTGTTGTTTCAGGCAGTGCCGCGGTGAGTTGACGGAGTTCAGTTTCACGCCCGATAAAGCGTGCCGCCTGTAAAAGGCTCTCTCGAATACGTGTCGTTTCTGTGGGCAGTGCTATACCCGCCGCATCGCAAATTGCGACAATCACTTCGTGGGCCGATGTGAAACGATGATGCCTCTTTTTGGCGAGTAAACGGTCGATGAGGACTTTGAAGGAATCATTGAGGGGTAAACGGTCGATATCGGGGTGTTTGTTGATGATGTTGTTCAACAGAAACGCCGGATTGGTCGAGTAGAAGGGATGCTCGCCGACAAAGACCTCGTACATAATCAGGCCCACCGCCCACAAGTCCGATTCTACCGTTGCCAGCATGTTTTCGAACAATTCGGGGGCCATATAAGCGGTAGTACCAGCCGTATGTTCGTCGGATTTGTTGACAGTCTTATCCGTCCTTTCTCGGGCGAGGCCGAAATCCAGCACTTTGAGGTTCCCATGCGCCACCATCACGTTAGTAGGCTTGAGATCCTGATGGATGATGCCACGCCGGTGCAAATAATCGAGCGCTTGCAACAACTGAATCAGCAGTTCAATCCGCCGGGTATGATCCAGATCAGCCGTCGCTTTAGTCAGTGGGAGCGGATTATCCAATAGTTCCATTGTGTAGAAAGGCAGTTTTTCATCCGTAAATCCGAAGTCATAGACGCTGATGATGTGGGGATGACGCAGGGTACTCAGTACGCGAAATTCCTGGGCGAGGGCAAGATGATGGTCAGCGATTGAGGACCGGCTCTGGAAAAACAACTGCTGGACAGGGACATGTACCTGCTTCAGCGCGACCATTTGCCCGGAAAGGCGATCTATCGCCTGAAAAACGACACCCATACCGCCTCGTCCTAACCCTGCGGTCAGCGTATAACGATTGACGATAACGGCGGTATTGTCTGTCATGATCCTTATCTCCACGAGTTGCGTCTCTGGCTGATAGTGTAACACGACATGACGCAGGTTAACATCTCCCGCTCCGCCTCATGTGATGACCGGCGTCAATGCGCCAGTTGTGGCAGTTGCAAGACTAGAACAGTACCACCGGCCTCCAGCACATCGATAGGCGGAAAGCCGGGTCCGGAAATTTGTTCAAGCTGGTTGAGCAGTTCCATATACCCTGCATTGGCATATCTGCGCACGTAGCCCTGCTTCTGCTGCTGCAAGGCATGGCTGAGCATGGCGACATCTTCATCGGTTCAAATAGCCATCATTTATACGAGGATAGCAGGTTTTCGCTAAAGAATATCTAAATAAATGCTGTCAAATATAAAGAATTCATAAAGGCTACGATTGGCGCACGTTTTCAGCGGTCATCCGCTTGTCGCGTTATCATATTGGGAAAACGACACTCATTGTGCGAGTTTTCCCGATGAAACGACTGACGATTGTCCTGTTAATATGTGTACTGCTGCTGGCGGCAATGCCCCTTTCGCCCATTGAAACCGCCCAATCCGATGCTCCCTACATCCAATACTATTCCCCATCTCACGACGCCTTTATCATCGAGGGGGCAGATGGCACTGACAGCCGTTTGTTTGGCGGAGAGTGGATACCAGAGGGGACGACTCGTTTTGCTGGGGCAGGATGGTCGCCGTCGGGGGAGTGGTTTGCGTTTATGGCAATGCGCTATGAGCGGTATCAATTTCGAGGATTACGAGCCATTGCTATTGACCCATCTGGCACCAATCACCTGAGTGTGCTCGATGACCTTGACCATGCCACTGATTTCATGGAGTGGTTTCCAGGTGAGGATAAACTGCTGGTATCGACGGTTGCATGGGTGCCAGATACCCCAAATGATTACGAACGTTATGTGTATGTAATTGACGCCGCCACAAATACCATCACGTTATTGTTGAGCCTGTTAACTGACGATTCATATTTGTATCCCTGGACGATTCAGTGGAGTGAAAAGCATCAAGCGTTTTTTGCTCATCTAACAGATGTTGCAGCGAGCGAAGACAAGCTGTTTATCATTGATAGCACAAGTATCTCAAAGGTCACGACCTCCGGCTATTTCGATGAAGTATCACCGTCGGGATGGGTTCGGCTGCTTGAAGGTGACGCAACATATGCCTACAACATTTTTGATAAACGACACATTCAATTGGATTCTTCAGCAGGCATATTGCGATTTCATGAACCATTCGCACTCATCCGCTCAGGCCAGTCAATTGACCTGCTCAATCTGGATACTGAAGAATTTTTCGCCATTCCAACGGAGTACACAACTCGCGATTATGGCGAAGTATTTTCGCCGGATGGGCAGAAAGTATTCCTCTGGAATGATGATTATGATGTGTTCCTGCTGGATACAGCCAGCCTGTCAATCAATCCGGTAGGTGTTTCTGGCGGTCAATACGCGAACTTTGAAAGACACAACCTTCATTGGGACAATGAGGGTCGATTGTTTATTCAAAGCACCACACGGCGGGAGGTCAGCACAACGATTTTGTATGGTGAGGAGATGCGGACAGTTCGTTTTTCATCCATTTCAAGTGAAGGGTATGCCACTTTATCACGTGATGGAAACTGGCTGGGGACCGTAGATGAAGGAGCTATAACCTACAACCTGTCATCAGATACAGTCTACTATCACAATCCCCATAGCCGCAGTTATTGGTCAAACTATGGTAGCCACGTTGTCTGGCATCCTACTGAGAACTGGTTAATTTCAGTACAAGATAATCTTATCGCCGGGGGTGGAGATGGCAGCAGGTGGATCAATGTGGCTAATGTCGATGGTTCTGTCAATCGTGAAATAACCTTTTGTCGGGCTTATGATAATGTGTGTGCGGACTGGTTGCCGTCACAGGTCAACGTTGAACAATTACCGCAGGGTCAACCAGAATCCGTTTTGCCTGAACCAATTTCACCGGAAATGGTGTTTCTCAGAGGGGAGTTCACGGATGCTATTGCTTGGAGCAATAGTGGTGATTATCTGCAAGTCGATAACTTCTTTATTGATACTATGAATGAACAACTTACCGAACAGGTCTCCCAAAATGTAGTATTTCCTGAATATCGGGAAAATTGCTCATTACCGAAGGAACATAAAAATTTTATTGTGCGAGACACAAACAACGTTCTTTCTGTAGAAATCTTTGATACAACAACCGAGACTACATTGCTTGAGTTCGACGCCGATGTTTGCATCAGCGGGGATTTTACGACAGATAATCATTATCTTGCTGTTAATCACGATTGGGGCGGCCCTCTCCAAATCTGGGACCTGACCACGCGGGAAATGGTTTATGAACTGCCACGCGGCGTGAGTGTGTTCGCCATTTCGCCGGACGGCACCAAACTCGCGGCGGGAGTGTCGTGGGAGGTGTGGATATGGGATATTGAGGATTTGGTGGGAGGAGAATAAACCTATTCCTCCTCATCCCAGAAAGCTTCGAGCGGGACGCCCAATCCATCCACCAGACGATTAGCGAAGGCATAATAGCCTGTCACCTGATTAATGTCGAGAATAGCCGAATCGGAGAAGCCAGCTTCACGCAATGCAATCACATCGCTCTCGACCATCGCCCACGGTTCGCGGGTCAACTTGGCCGCGTAATCGAGCATAGCGCGGTCGGCAGCGCTCAAATCGGCCTGTGTATAATCCACTTTTAGCTGCTCAACGAGTGCTTCATCCTGCGTTAAACGGTACAACCCGGCACCGTGATGTTGCACTCAATAGCGGCAGTGATTGATGGCTGAGGTCACCACCGCAATCATTTCGCGCTGGGCACGCGATAAATCCGACTTGCCGCGCATGAGTGTCACATAGAGTTCGTAGTGCGCTTTGAGGGAGGGGATATTGAGGCTGTGGATTTTCATGATGTTATCCACGCCGCCCCACGGCTCGATGAGCTTTTCATACCACTCCTTGAGTTTCCCCTCGGCTTCCTCTTCGGGGATCATATCAATCCACGCCATGTTCCGGCTCCTGATGATTACCATTACGCGAGGACATTCTAGCGCGTTGAGAAAAACTGTGCTAACTGCTGAGTAGTCATCTGTCACGGTAAAGCAGTGTCATTTTGAATGCGAATCGGGGCCGCTTTTTTGCTACAATATGGGCTACATATAAAATTACTGGACATGCTGACATGATACGTACACTACTTATCACCTGCCTCATCCTCTCACTCACCTTTTCGATTAAGACACCGACGGTCTCGGCGAATATCATCACCGTCAACGCAAGTTGCACCCTGATTGACGCTATCATCGCTGCCAACACCAATTCGGCGTCCGGCAACTGCCCGGCAGGTGGTACTGGCGCGGATACGATTGTGCTGAATGCCGATGTCTCACTGACAACAGCCTATGGTGGCTCAACGAATATCGGGGGTGGGCAGGCGGGATTGCCTGACATCATCACCAATATCACCATTCAAAATGGCACTCACAGTATTATCGCAGGCAGCCTGACCAATTTCCGCAT
This sequence comes from Chloroflexota bacterium, assembly GCA_022616515.1. Taxonomy (GTDB): domain Bacteria; phylum Chloroflexota; class Anaerolineae; order Aggregatilineales; family J027; genus JAKEEQ01. The sequence goes on from JAKEEQ010000448.1 coordinate 6,317, forward strand.
CTTCAACGTCATGGGCGGCGGGAGTCTCACCCTCAATGGTGTGATCGTCAGGCGTGGAAAAATTGTCGGGACGCCACATGCAATGGGCGGCGGGATTTACGTCAACGTCGGCGGGACACTGGCGCTAGACGGCGCAAGGGTTATGAATAATCAAGCCATTGGGCTAACCGACCCCAACAATCCCGGTGACGCCCTCGGTGGTGGAGTTTATAACGATGGCACTATCTCATCTATAGCTGGTTCAACCATCCGAAATAATCTTGCTCAAGGTGGTGATAGCACGGATGATGCGGGCGGTATGGTGAAAGGTGGTGGCATCTTCAACTCAGGCAACATCACCTCTATCGCCTCAACAACCGTTGCTACAAACACTGCGCGGAGTGGAGAGGGTTTTGAACCGGGACTGGACAGTGCTGGAGGGGGGATTTTCAATGAGGCTTTTATAGGAAGTATCACTGAAGCGAACATCATTGAAAACCAGCTTTTCGCGGGAAACTGTCTCTCTATATCAAATTGTGATTGGGCGATGGCAAATGGGGGTGGACTTGCCAACGAAGGCTCGATAAACACACTCAATAATATCTCCATCTCCAGAAATCTTCTTGAAATGGACGCTGGCGGAATCGTATTTGGCGGTGGATTATATAACAATGGAGGGATCACAACACTTTCCAACTGCACCATTGACGAGAATATCCTGCGGATAAATTCCGCAGAATCAACCTATACATTGGATGGGGCAGGGCTGGCCGTGATTTATTACATTGGAACAATACAAAATTGCTCCTTTTCCAACAATCTAATCCAGTCATATGCAATCAACAGTGTTGGGATACTTATTGGCGGGGGAATGTTTGTTTCGCAAAATGACGCGGTGTCTATAAATAGAACAGTCATTTCTGGCAACACCGTTGAACATATCGCAACTAATGTTGGCTCAGGTATTACGGTCGACGGCGCGGGTGCTGCTATCATCGCAAATGGCGTTTCTATGAGCAACTCGGTTATTGCTCAAAATCACATCGAGATGAGCACAACAGATGAGATTGTCTCGCTTGTTAGTGGACTTGAGTTGTTGGATAGCAACGGAGTCACGATATACAACACGACTATCAGTGGCAATACATCGATAGCTACTTCAGAAAGTGTCGGATTGTTGATGTTCAGCAATCTCGACGTTACACTAAATCACCTTACAGCGATAAACAATACAAGTGATGTTGGCGGTACGACCCTTACATTTGACGCCATGCTGTATGATCCAATCACTGTCAATGGTAGTCTCATTGGCAAAATCGAAGACTGTGTAAATCTTACAGGCTCGAACAACCTGACGACCAACGCGGCAGTTGTCAACCAGTGCCCGAGCGTTTTTGACAGCACGTTCACCATCGGCACGGATGTTTATGCTACGCTGAAAGACAACGGTGGCGGGACCCTGACCCATGCGCTCATCGATCATGGCGGCAATCCAGCCATTGATGGCAATCCCGGCTGTGGGTTAGCCACCGACCAGCGCGGCTTTCCTCGTGACGCCAACTGCGACATTGGGGCATTTGAGGCGGGTACGCTGCAAAATGGTAACCTCATCGCCAGCGCAACTTGCGATGACTCTGATCTTGCTGTGACTATTGCCAGCGGCGACGCGCCGTTCAATATCACCGCCAGTGCGGGTATCAATACCCCTGTCATCGGTGCAGGATTGGGTATAACAACCATCAACGGGCCGGAGAAATGGGACAATCTAACTGTGACCGAGAACAGTGGCAATATGCAGTCCATTAATCTCGGACAGTTTAAATGCCGCACCGCTGAACGCCCGGTGCCGCTGATGCCTGTTCATCAATCACATATCACCGATACCACCCCGACGTTCAGTTGGATGGGGATTACCGACGCCAATAATTACCGCGTATTCATCTTCGATGATGCCAACCCCGCGACACGCACGGTGGACATCCGGCAAAATTCGGGCGGACCAACGTCATTAACACTAAATACACCACTACCGACCATACGCTTATTCTGGCGGGTGCGCGGACGGCAAAATCGCATATGGAGTCTGTGGAGTATCCGCTTTACACTGTTTGTGGACCCGGTAGTATTCGCGCCAAGTGTTCAAAGTGATGCCTCACCACCGACGATTGAGGCAACGCCGATTCCACAGCCGACCATCATCGCGCCGCCCAATGACCGCAATTCAGCCACAATGCCACCGCCGCCAAATTCGCGCTAGAAATTCTAAGAGGGCAGCCACGCGGTTGCCCTTTTTTGTGCTAACAGGCGACAAAATCCACGATTCGGGCTGGGTCATCGTACAGCACCCGGCGATGACCCAGCCCTTCGGTCGCGATAAATGTTGCATGGGGCAGCGCGTCATGAATTTCGAGCGCATTGGTGTAATCCACCATGCGGTCCTGACGGTCGTGGATGAGCATCAGGTCGGCGTCCACATTGCACAGCAGGGATGACAGTCGATAAGCATCCAGCGGACGCCCGAAGCGGCGCTCAATCGTACCCTGAATTTCCGCTACCACCCGGCGCGGCAGGTCCAGTGCATCCCCGAACTGGCGAATCGGCCTGTCCATAGCGTTAATCGCGCCAATCAACACTACCTTTTTCACGGTAAGATCGGGATGCAGGCCCAAACCTACGCCCGCCGCCGAGCCGCCAAATGAATGGGCAATCACGGCATGAACATCCCCCAGATGCTTGATGGCGGCAGCGACCGCCCCGGAGAATTCCACCAGATTGGTGCGCTTGCCGGGTGATGCCCCATGCGCCGGGCCATCAATCGCTACCACTTCAAAGCCTGCCTTCACCAGCGGGTCAATCAGGCACTTAAAGCGACTGGCGTTAGACTGCCAGCCATGCACTAGCAGTACGGTTGGGCCGCTTCCCCAGCGATAGGCCGCTACGAAGGCATCATTGTAGGGGATAGTGAAGCGAATAGCGCGGTTCAGCACCCGCCTATCATCGGCGGTGATTTCGGAACGGCGTGGGGTGCAAAACACCTCAAACGCCAGCGATCCCGCCCATCGCGCATTAAAGTGTCCCAGCACACTCAGATTGGTGCTGAGCAGTCGGGCCTGCCAGGGCAGTTTACGGGCCATCGTAATATCCAGTGACATAGAACTCCTCCTATGAACTAAAAAAGACCGAACGGTCTTTTTTTCTGACAAAAAAAAGCTACACGAGCACATTTACCTCGATGTAGTCATTTAAGAAATCGAAGATGCAGTCCATATAAAGCCCATCGTCGTGTAATTTACTCAGCAACAATCCCCCTTCGACGTTGGCAAACACAATGGTAGCCAGCAGGTCACCATCGACATTCTCCCGAAACAACCCCTGCGCTTTACCATCCCGCACAATCCGTTTAATCAACCGCTGCCATCGCCGTTGAGCGATCTGTGTTCGTTCCTTCAAGCCCGGCACATCATAATCATCACTCTCGACGGCGGTGTTCATGATAGGGCAGCCGCCCGGAATCGGTGAATCTTTGGCAAAACGCACATACATCCTCATCATGGCCTGAAGCTGGGCCAGCGCATTATCACCCGCTTTGCCGACTTCCTCAGCATACATACGGGCCATACGTTTGATGGCGTGATCAAAGGCTGCCAGTGCAATCGCTTCTTTGCTCTCAAAATGATTATAAATGCCGCCTTTTTGCAATCCGGTCGCTTCCATGATGTCCGACATAGACGTACCGCTGTAGCCCCGCACATTGAACAGGTCGGAGGCGCAGGCGATGATCTGCTGGCGGGTACGTTCAGATTTTTTCATGAACTCCTCTTGAAAAAAGACCGCTCGGTCTGTAAAACAATAACACGGTTTTTATTCAAATGCAAGCGGTTCGATTTATTCGTCAGTACCGGCGAACTGTATAATAGTGGGAGTGCTGGCCCGCAGCACGTGTTGCGGATGGTGCTTAAATGAGAGGAATCGCTTAAACAAAACTCGCATAATTGCACTTTCATTGTATGCTGTTTGCATTTGCAATCAATTTAGGATTGGAGATAATACGTTTAGCACTTGTCAGCTTGTTAAAGGTATTCTCATGTCCAATAACAATCAAATATTTGTTTCCTACTCACATGACGATGAGTTTTTCGCTCACAGCTTAATTGATGCTTTAAAGGGGAAGCTCATTGAAAGAGACTTCAGTGGTACTGTTGTTTGGATGGATACACAGCAAATTTTCGCAGGTGATGACTGGGTAGACAAAGTTGAGAAGGCCATTAAGGATTGTTTTGTAGTGCTACTGGTGGTGTCACCTGCTGCCATGAAATCTTTCAATGTTAGTTACGAGTGGGCTTTTGCGTTTGGAGCAGGCAAGACGATAATTCCTATTATTTACAAGGATCCAGGCGAACTTCCAGCAAAACTCAACCACAGAATTCAAATTAAGTTCAAAGATGGTTCTTTGAAGCTTTTGGGTTCGCTGCAATGGCGTGAGCTTCTTGATGCTGTTGAGAAAACGTACAATGATAGCAAGCCCATTCAAGTTTCTTCCGCTTTACGTCAGACAATCATTGAGGAAATTAGATTGTCTTCAAATCGACAAACGATAATGGAAGCAATGCAAGTAGCCCAATTCCTAGAATTAGAAGTTGCCCTGAATGATATTTCAAGGCATCTGGATGATTTTAGCGACCCTGAAAAACAGAAATCTGCGCTTAAGTTGATTAAACCGTCATTACCGATAGAGGATTTGACGTCTGTCTTACCATTACTCAATCACCCTGATCTTGAAGTGCGGAGAGAAGCAATCAACGTTATCTCAACATTTCCCGAAGAGATCATATGGCATCTTTTAAGATTGATTGACGAGGATAGATTACCTTACATGCAAAATAGAGCAAGCGTACTAATAAATGGGGTGATATGTATTCGCAGCATTCTTGACGGCGAATTTTACCGTCAAGTTCATTTTGCTGACGGGACAGTCTTTATGTTTGAACAGTTGCTTCAGCATAAACTTTCTTGGGTTCGTTGTCAGGCAATGAGGGAGTTAATTCCTTCCTACTATTTCTTAACTGACTTAGATACAGAACTTGTTGTGGAGTTTTTACACGACACTGGAAAGGCTTGGTTAACATATCCAGAGCACATAGAAAAGTTTTTATCAGAATATGATTCGAGCCTTTTGTATGATAGAGAACACGAAGTAGCTTCAGTGTCATTGGTGACTGCATTAAGGTTTATTGAAATAAGCACCTATGTTGATAAGGAAACAGAACCAGAAATTATTGCCTACATTCAAAAGGCAATCTCTCTTGTTCGGGAAGCGGGTTTTATTCCAGCTATACCGCTAACGTAGCGTCTCGGAATTTACATAATTGGAGTATTCCTAAGTGAAGGTAACACTAAAAATGCTCCCAAAACTACATCCTCATGGACGCTGTTTATATCAGGAATACTCGTTTTCAACGATAACCTTTAGAGCTTTCTTTCCAGACGATTCTTGCGAGGATTGTCCATTTAACCAAAACTCACGTTAATTATCGCTCCACCCACTCTTCCTTAAAAATAGCCCAATCCTCTGTGGTGGCGGTGTCATATATATACATCCCCGCGCCGCGAATCATGCGCCGGGCACCGCCAGCTTCGTTCAGACCCCGGCGGGTCGCTGCGATAGCGGTCTCCACATTCTCCACATCCACCATATGCGCACCTTCGGGGGGATAGGCGGGCAGCACGATAATCAATTCAACCGACTCATTGACGCGCTGAATATCGCTGGCGTAGGTGGCAATCTGGTAGGCCATCCATTCCTCATATTCATCAACGTCTTTCAACCCGCTGGAATGCGCCATGATGACCATCTCATCCACAATCAGGCCGATTTGCTGTTTATAACGCGGACTCCAGCTTACCGCCGGATTGCCGATGGACAGAGGCACATCGGGGTCGCTGGGCTGGTGATCGGGCGGCACCGTGATGGATAAATAGCCATCGTTGTCATCGACAACGGTATCCACCGCCCGCACCATATCAACGTAATTCGGGTTGCCGCCGTTGACGCTGATACCCTGCAAATGAACACCATCATAGCCCCAATCACGCAGCGCGGTACTGAGATACGTTTGCAGGGCGAGGTGGGCATCCACTTCATTGAATTGATCGGCTCTGGCCCAGACCCATACCAGCACCCGCACATCCGGCACAACCTCAGCCATCATCCGGCGAAATTCCTCGGCAAACTCATGCTCCCGATACGTATTATTTTGCAGCCATGTACCCGTCTCAACGTAAATGGTATCAATGTCGTGTTCGGCAAGACGTTCGGCGAGGGCTTCAACTTGAGCGCGGGAGGGCTGGTTAGTGGTCCATGTACTGTCCAGCCATGTCCGGTTGTGGTAGGTGACTGACTCTTCATTCTCATCATCGCCGGTAAAAATGCCCAGCAGCGCCAGAATCGCCAGCAGGCCGATCAAGCCAATGCTGGCAACCAACCACCAGGGTATTGAAGTCCGTTTGACCCGGCGGACGTGCCCCCGTGTGGAGCGACGTCCGAGGCCGAAGGGAAGTTTTTTCATAGAAGATTGAAAAATTCCAATATAGGCTTCGCCAGTATACCTATAATGATAACGACATTAATCACAGTAGCAAACAAGGTTGCCCCGGAGGCGACATCTTTAGCCACTTTTGCCAGCGGATGGTAGTCCTGCGTGACCATGTCAACCACCGCCTCGACAGCCGTATTGACGAGTTCGGTTACCCACCAGACCCCCAGCATCAGCACCAACAGGAGAACCTCAACACGGGGCACACGTAGGGCAAGCGCCAACATCACGATTACAACAGTCGTCGCCACCATGAAACGGGCGCTGTCCTGATGGTAGAGGAAATTGAACAATCCACCCAATGCATGCCTGGCGCTGGCGATACGGTCCGGGTTCTTCGTAAATTTGCCCTCGTTGGGGTCAATTTCGACCGCTTCTTTGATCTCTTTGGGCATTAACTCAGACATCATCGCCTCCGTGAATGTAGTGGGGCAGTGTAATGTCGATACCAAAATGGTGAAGCAGTTCGCTTTGCCGCGCCCACATATCGCGCTCGGTGTCTTCGGCATCATGGGTGTAGCCAATGAGATGCAGGATGCCGTGAATGATGAGCATTTTGAATTCATCCAGTGGTCGATGATTCTCAGCAGCGGCCTGATGCATGGTGTACTCGTAGGAGAAAATCAAATCGCCCAGATGAGGCATTTCCTTAACACCGGGCGGCAGTGGGTCAGATTGAAAGGATAGAATATCGGTTGGTGCATCAATCTTCCGGTAACTGCTGTTGAGTTCACGAACGTGTTCATCGGTGGTGATGTGAAGGCTTATGGACATGGGCGGCGTAATGTTGGATACGTTCATAACCTCCACCGCAAATCCTGACAGTAACTGCAATTGATCTTCCGGCATCGTGTCGTCAAACACAACATCCTCGTGAATGCTCAGATCACAGATCAGGTTTTCCGTCTGGGATGACATCTTGTTTGGGTTCCTTTTTAATTTCCGGTTCCGGAGTAGATACAGGAGTCGCATTCCCTTCTTTCTCTTCCACAACTGGACTGTCAGGTTCGGCAAGCTGCTTGGGCTGCTCCCCTTTGACTTTGACAGGCTCTTTATAGGCAATTCGCGGGTGATAGATGGCCTGTAATGTCTCGATAAACACCTCGCGAATAACCTTCAGGTCGTTCAGCGTCAGGTTGCTCTCATCCAACTGCCCGTCTTGAAGGGCACGCTCCATAATCTTGTTAACGACGTTGGCGACCTCCTCGTGGGTGCGCGGGCGAATAGCACGGGCGGTGCTTTCTGTACCATCAGCCAGCAGCAAAATCGCGGTTTCTTTGGATTGGGGTATTGGCCCCGGATAGGTGAAAGTCTCTAGATTGACCTTTGATTCGTCGCCACCCGCTTTTTCAATAGCCTGATAATAGAAATACCAGGGTTTCATGGTACCATGATGTTCGCGAATAAAATCACGGATGCGCTGGGGCAGGCGATGGCGGCGGGCCAGACGTTCCCCTTCTGCCACATGCCCGATAATGAGGCGGGCACTGCGCTGGGGGTCGTTGAGATCATCGTGCGGGTTAAACCCTTCCGCCTGATTTTCGACAAAAAATTGCGGGTTGAGGGTTTTGCCGATGTCATGATACATGGCGGCAACACGAATGAGCGTGGCATTGGCCCCGATGCGCTCTGCCGCTAGTTCAGCCAGATTGGCAACCTGTAGGCTGTGCTGGTAGGTGCCCGGTGCTTTGCGCAGCAGTAACTGTAACAGCGGCTGATTGGGCTGCATCAATTCAATCAATTTGACACTGGTGGTCAAATTGGCAATGGCTCCAATGACAAACAAGCCAACCAGCGCCACTGCCGCCGACAGCAAGCCATTGGCAAAGGCCAGCAGGGATTCGCTCAGCAGCGTGATAAATTCTGGCACTTCTTCGTCATTTGCCAGAAAGGCCAGTACAATCACCACATTCACCAGCCCGATGATTAACCCGGCGGAAAAATAGCTGTTGAGGCGTTCAATGTCGCGCAGACTCAAAGCCCCCGCAATTCCGCCGACGGCAACGAGGACCACGAGTTCCATCGAGTTGTCCCCCATTGTGCCGACTAACAGTGCCAGCCCGGCAATCAATACTGTGCTCAGATGTGGACCGACCAGAGCCGTCACCAGCAACGCCAGCGCAGCAGCGGGATAAAGTCGCTGCTGGTCAATCCAATCCGGGCCAAAAGCGCGGGCCACCGCCATGAAGATCAAGAACATAGACGCCAGCACGAGCATCAGGCGCGTGGATTGAATGATGGCTGGATAAAAACGCGCGATATACAGCAGCATCCCGCCACTGACCACGAAAAGCACCAGCAGCGCACTCAAAAAGGTGCGGGTCGTGCTGCGGTTGGTTTGCTGCAAGCCAAATATTTGCAGGGCTTCAATATCTGCTTCGGTGATGGGACGTCCTTTCGTGATAATGGTCTCGTTGGTGCGGAAGGTGCGGATAAATGGCTCCACTTCAGAAAGCGCACGCTGGCGTTCAGCTTCAGTGGCTTCTTCATCAAGAACGGTATTAGGGACCACAAGTTCGCTAACCAGCACAATAACAATCTCTTTTTCGCTGTCGGTCAGGTCAATGCTTACGTTATTGTCGCGCAGTGCCCCCAGCGCATCAGACAGTGACGCTTCAGTGGGGTTGATGTTACGTCCCATTGTTGTTTCCAGCGCATTGACCAGATCCGCAGTCAACAACGCCCAGCGCGTTGAGTCTTCACTGCTTGCCAGAATAGCCTGCCACGTTGTTTGATCAATATCAGTCAGCGCAGTGATGGCTTCATGGTCTGCCAGTTTTTGCTCATCGGCGGCGTACGGGTCATCAATGACCATGTTCATGTAGGCCACGATGTCCCGCATCAAGTCGCGCTGGTCGCGGGCAATGCTGGATACACGGGTGTAAATTGGTTCAACGTTACGGATGGCCTGCTGGCGTCGCTCCTCGGTCAGGACGGCGCTTTCGTAGGTGCGGCTTTCCGGGGCAAAAATATCTTGCTGGGGAATATCGCCAACCTCAAAACGCACCTGACCCCCAAGCGGAACAAGTGTGTCGAATGTCATAATAATCAGGCCAACCAGCAAGTACAACATGCCGATAACGACCCACAGCACACGCTTCATGCGTTCGTCGGCGAGTTGAGAAGAGGTACTTAAAACCGCCTGTACCTCCGCACGTTCATTCATTAGCTGAGTTTCTCGCGTACAATTTGACTGATGACTTTACCATCGGCCCGACCTTTGGCCTGCTGCATGACCAGACCGATCACTTTGCCGGTATCCTGCACAGAGCTGGCTCCGGTCCGGGCAATGGCTTCTTCGACGAGCGCCTCCAACTCCTCCCGGCCAAGCTGCTCAGGCAGATATTGCTCAATAATGGTGAGTTCAAGGCGTTCCTGTTCGGCATCTTCCGGACGGCCACCCTGAGTGAAGGCATCAATGGTCTCATTCCGAT
>JAKEEQ010000449.1 GCA_022616515.1 Chloroflexota bacterium
TCCTCTTCCCGGGAAGTCGCACATGTGTTCCGTCCTCTACCACACCATACCATTTCCCCTCGTGCATATGAACTGTTTCTGCTCTGGGTGGCGCGGTAAACATATCGCGATACATTTTGGGCGGTTTGGGCAGGTCGTGCCGTTCTCCACGTCCAACCCGGTCATAAATCCGGTTGGCGGCTTCCCAATCGAAGATGGGCGGTCCAAAGTGGTTCGGATTGCGGTCTTTCCGATCTGGAATATCGGCCCGAATCCAGTAGAACCATTCGGGATGTTCCTTGACCCAATCCGAATCCTTTGAGGCTGTCCGCAGCACAAATTCCATGACAACCCGCATACCAAGCCGGTGTGCCCCTTCGACAAAGGCTTTGAAAAGTGTCATGGCATCCAGTTCGGGCAAGCCCGGTTCGGTCAGATTATCATCGAGGCGGTACGGGTTGCGAATGGCATACGGCGAGCCGAGGGTGCCTTTACGACCATCCACGCCTATGGTGGTAATGGGCAGCAGATGAATGGTGTTGAAGCCCATCGAATGAATATAGGGCAGCAGGCAGATCGATTTGAGTAAGGTTCCGGTCTCACGCCAGCCAGCCTCAATCGGATTGAGTTCAAGCCCATTGGTGTTATTATGGTCAAATGATGTCGTTAAGCGGGGAAATAGATTATAGGTGATAGCATAGCGTGTCCAGTTCGTGCCGTCGGGGTCTGTCACGACCGGGATGGGGTCGGCGTTTAAAATCGCCTTAGCACGGTCGGCATAAAAATCATAAGGATTAACGCCCTGTGCCGCTTCGCTCTGAAAATCAACCCATAAACCGGGTATAAGATAAGGGGAAGACAGGTCGCGTCGTTCACGGCGCAGTACTTCGATTACTTTTTCTAACGACATTCTACCGCTCTCAATGAAAATAAATAATCCCGCAACACAGCGGGACTATTATACTCAAAGCAGGGGTTATGCTCACTACTGATTGTAGGTCGCCCCAAACACATCCGTCATCAGTTGTGGCAGCGCTGAGCGTTTCGGAACTGCAACGCTGGCTCCACCGGGTGTCCGGTAGGAGAACAGGTAATTCCAGTCAACAACACCCTTGTGAATATTCTGCTCTTCAACATTTTGCGCAAATAAGGCGAGACGTACAATCTGTTCCAGTGACAGGCTTGTATCAATGCCGTCTTCGAGATCACTCCAGATACCCGGCGCTTGCAGCACCAGATCATCCAGCATGTCCAGATTGAGTACCCGTTGGCGGACGGCAAAGATGATTTCCTGCTGGCGACGCTGGCGGTCAATGTCATCGCTGTTATGGCGGCTGCGGGCATATTTCAAGGCCGTTGCACCATCAAGGTGATGTTCACCCACATCCAGATAGAAGGGATCATAGCCATAATTCATGTCGGGATAGGACTCGTCATTGATCACTGAGATATTGTTGACATCAACGCCGCCAATGCGATCAATCAGGGAGATAAAGCTCTGGAAACTCACCATCATATACTCGTTGACGCGGATGCCGAAGTTATACTGGACCGTTTGCATGGCGAGTTCCGGTCCTTTACCCGGCGAGTCCAGATTGCCCAACACACAGGCCGTATTAATGCGCTGCAACCCGTGATTGGGAATCTCGACATAAGTATCGCGTGGGATACTCAAAATGCCGATACTTTCCGTCTGCGGGTCGAGGCTAATGATGATCATTGTGTCAGTGCGGCATGTTTGTTCGCCGGGGCGGTTGTCCATACCCATCACAAGCACCGTTAAACGACTTTCCCCGCCTCCCCAGGGTTCGAGAACCATCGCGTTACCTTCCAGTGCACCGCCCACACCCTCGCCTGCTTCGGGATCATCCACCACTTCAGGATTGCTGTAGATGATGGAGGTTGGCTCAATGAGGTGTTCGGTGTCGGCAAAAGCCTCGTTGCCATCACCGTCCGTGCGCAGCAAGAAAACAATCACCAGACTCACGGTTAATGTCAGCCCCAGCATTGCCATCGCGATAATTACCCACGCCCAATTTTGCTGGAATGATTTGCGCTGCTGCCTGCGTTTATTGAGATTCTGGCGGGCCTTGCTTACCGGCTGTGGTGGCGGGCGGCGAATCTCACCTTGCGGTTGATACATGCCCCCTGTATACGACAACGGCGGCTGGTGAGAGGACTGCTTTTGGGATTCCAGCGGGTCGGCTGTACCGGACCAACTATACCAGTGGGAGCCGCTCTGCCCGTTTGATGAACGCGAATAGTCATAATGCATTCGTTTGGGTGTATTCGGCTGTGTATTTTCTGATTGATCTGGCTTTTGAATATGGTCTGCCATAAGTTGATAAATCCGTTCCTCGAAATGGTGTCCCTATTGTAATCCCAAATTCATTGAACCTCAATCGTTCGTCAGCACAGCGTCAACTTCTATTTCAATCAGGAGACGCGGATCAATCAGTGCCTGTACTTCTACCATCGTCGCGGCGGGGCGTATATTGCCAAAAATTTCGCCATGTGCTTTGCCTGCCTGCTCCCACTGCGCAATATCGGTAATAAACATGCGCGTTCGCACGACATGTTCAAGGGAAGCCCCGGCTGCTTTCAACGCCTTATCAATAATCTCGAAGATACGTTTTGTCTGGGCATAGACATCTCCTTCCCCGACGATTTCCCCATTGTCACCCACTGCTGTCGTTCCTGCGACAAAGATAAACGGTCCGACTTTGACCGCACGCGAGTAACCAACGCTAGCCTCCCATTTCGCGCCAGAAGAAATATTTTGTCGTTCGTACATAAAAAATTGCGGCTCCTGGGTGATTGAACGCTGTTTTAATAATATAACGAAAACAGGACAGCCCGTAGACTGTCCTGTCAGGTGGGTTGGATTAGTCAGCTTACTGGAAGGAGTAGGTGACATTTACCGTGACGTTAACAGTCAACGACCCGGTCTCAATCGGGACGCCACCGCCGCCGCCCATACCGAACGCCGCATCGGCAACCGGGAAGATTCCGGAATCGCCAAAGGCTTCGACGCGCACAGGCGCAACGATGTTCACTTGCAATTCCCCAGCAATGTGATCAGCACGGCCACGGGCATTTTGCAGCGCGAGGGCACGGGCCTGATCTTCGAGCGCGGTCCGGTCTTCAATCGCGAAACGAATGCTGTTGACATTGTTCGCGCCAGCTTCAATGGCTCCTGCTAGAACCTGACCGATATTCTCGATGTCACGCACGGTTACATTCATCGAAATGAAAACGCGGAATTGGCGACTGGAAGTGCCTTCCATTGCACCGCTATCCAGTGGGATAGGACCCAGGTTTTCCTGGAAGATGTTGTAAACATCGGTGCGGATATCTTCGGGAGCAATACCCATATCACCCAACGCCGCCGTGACAGACTCGATGACGCCGTTGGCTTCGTTAACAGCGGTAGTCACATCTTCGTTGACTGTTTCAACGCCAACATTGACAAATGCAATGTCGGGTTCCGCCTGAACAGAGCCGGTTCCGGTAACAGTAATGATGTTCTCCATCGCAGCCTGCTCCCGTGGTGCAGCGGATGCATTATCACCGGGCAGACCGGCAACAACGAATCCTGCGACCATAATCCCAACTAAGAGAATCGCACTAAACAGATAGGTCTGCTTTGACATTAGGGAGTTCCCTCCTGATAGGTTAGTAAAAACACGTTATTATCTAACGCATCTTATAAAACGATTCACAAGGATTTTTTGTTCCCAATGTTTAACCCTACGCCTGACCTACGCTATAACGATATACCCTATCGCCCGTTCGGAAGAACGGGGGTGCATGTTTCCGAACTTTGTCTTGGTACGATGAACTTTGGTGGCAAGACTCCTGAAGCGGAAAGTATCCAGATTATGCAGGCCGCTTTTGACGCCGGGATCAATTTCTGGGACACCGCCAATGTCTATAACGATGGCGAAAGTGAAAAGGCCGTTGGTAAAGCCCTCGCCGGTAAGCGTGACGAGGTTTTTCTGGCGACAAAAGTTTTCTTTCCGGTTGGCGAACAACCAAACCAGCGCGGCCTGTCGCGGTATCACATTATGAAAGCCTGTGAAGAGTCGCTGCGCCGTCTCCAGACCGATCACATTGACCTGTACCAGCTACATCGCCCCATGCAGGGTTTTCCACAGGATGAAACACTGCGGGCATTGGATGATCTTATCACGCAGGGCAAAGTCCGCTATATTGGCGTTTCCACCTTTCCGGCGTGGAAAACCGTCGAAGGCATTCATCTCAGTGAGAAATTTGGCCTGAACCGCTATGTCAGTGAGCAACCACCCTATAACTTGCTCGACCGCCGGATAGAAAATGAACTGGTGCCGATGGCGCTGGAATATAATCTGGCGATTTTACCGTGGTCACCGCTGGGTGGGGGCGTGCTGGCAGGTAGATATCCACCGCACGAGGCCGTACCCGAAGGCTCACGACTCGATCAGACCGTGTTTTATAAAGAGCGCATCACGATGCTGGCTCGTGAGGCAGCAGCCAGAGTTGGCGAGATTGCAGAGGAAGCAGGCATGACATTGCCCGAACTTGCCCTATTGTGGGTCAAGGAACAGCCGGGTATCACCGCTCCTATTGTCGGGCCACGAACGATGAACCATCTCCAGTCAGCGTTGAACGTTGCCGGAAAATCACTTGATGACGAGCTTGCGGCGAAACTGGATGAAATTTGCCCACCCGGTTCTGCCATTGCAGATTTTCATAACACGTCGATGTGGATGAAGCAAAAGGTGCTGGTATAGGAAAAGTGCTCTCCGGGTGTGGAGAGCATTCGATTTCAATTGGCGGTGATTATTCCAGATATTTTGGCGGCAGCACAAACAGGAATTCAAAATTGACATCGCTGGTGGTGATACGGGCCAGTTGGAACTGCCCTTCTGGCAGGCTGTACGTCAAAATGCCTTCGCGTATCAGGAAAATGACATCCTCTGGAACAAACTCACTGGCGTCCTGCCCATTACGGGTATAAGCGTTTGTTGAAATAGTTAGATCGCCATTCGCTGCGGTCGGTGTGACAACCAGTACATGTGCACCGTCGCCATCGGACCAGCGATATTGAAGCTGTTCACCGATAATGCTGACCTCTACCGGGATGGCAATTGCCTCACCCAGCATCTGCGCCAATTCATCCGCCGTAAAGCGTTCGGTTGAGAGCAGCCAGCCGCCGGGTGGCTCGTCGCTATATGCGGCGTACTCACTCACCGAGGTTGGCAAATTTTTATAGGGTGTTCTAAAAGAGAACGTGATGTTCACGTCGGTGATTTCCACAGTTTCCAGATGATATTGTCCCGGACGGACGCTGTTAACGAGAATTTGTTCTCTAAGTACGTTATCCAGCCCATCAACCCGCCCGGTATCACCAGGGAAGTCATTGAGGGTATAGCCGATCAAGGTCACCTCCAATGCCCCGCCGAAAGTCTCCAGCGCAAAGGAGACGACATGTGATCCTTCGGCATCGTCCCACACCAGATTGATGAGATTGTCGTCCAGAAAAGCGGACAGTCCCTGTCGTTGAATACTGCGCGGCGCGATGAAGGCA
>JAKEEQ010000450.1 GCA_022616515.1 Chloroflexota bacterium
AGACCATGTAGTTTTCAGTTTCAGCCAGTGGCTCCAGCATCATTTCGTTGTCCATTGTTTTCTCCTTCATAGCTGTTTTCTAGAGCATCCAGTACGTCGAGTAGCGCTAAAAGACTCGCGCCGCTATGGGCAAGGTCGTCGAGACCTTCCACCCGATAGCGACGGTCGATCAGGTTCTTCTGAAAGTCAGGATGTTCCGTAATGTGTTTGACCCTTGATTGGGTCTCCCGAATGCGGACCAAATCCCACTCTCGCGCTATTTTAGTCCAATAGATTCGAAAACTGAAGTCCACCTTTTGCTCGGTCATCGCTTCAGCTTGCGTCACGGATTCTTCCGTTTTGATGCCGAACCATTTTCGCAGCGAGTCGAACAACTTACTCAAGAGCCGGAACCGTTTCGGATTCTATGGTGCTTTCGACGGTGAGATCAATCGGGCGGCTGTACAGCAGCAGGCGAAAATCTTCCGTATCCCAATTTTGCGAGACAAACGGCATCACATTCGCCTCGTCGTTGAGTATCTTCACCGAAATCTGCTCAGCGCCGAGGTGATGAGCCAGCCCGCGTGCCGCATTCCAGAATTCGTAGCGTTGGTCCGGTGAGACGTCCGCAAAAGCTACTTGGAGCACGTTATCGCGTTCACGAATGCGGTAAATAAACAGCAAGCCTTCGATAACCGTCTCGTCGTTCTGGCTGTTCCAGGCATAAACACGCCCAGCACGCAGATATTCGCGCAGAACGCTGCCGGTGGCATAGTGATAAGTCCATGATTCTTCAAAGCTGCGATCAACGTTGTCAAAGTACTCGGAGCCGCTCAGCCAGTGATGAACCTCCTCAAAATCCGCTTCGCTCAATTTCCAGAACCGCTGGCTGGTGGGGACTTTGACCGCAGGCGTAAAATAGTAGTCAAACTCGCCCACCAGTTGAAAGCCTGTTTCGGCGGCTAACCGGCGGGTGGCTTCGTTGTGGCTGGCTGTGGTGAAGCGCACCACTCCCTTACCAAGTTGACGAACCTGATTGATTTTGTAATGATGCAAAATGCGGGCAAAACCTTTGCCCTGATGCTGCGGGTCGATGCGCAGCCCTTCCAGCCACCATTCTCCATCCGCGATTTTGGTGAGCTTGCTGACACCGACAACCTCCGCATGTAGAGTCAGGACATCGAAACTTCCGCTTTCATCGGCCAGCCATTCATCAATGACATAGGGCAGATAGTCACTGCCTTCCCATATCTGGGCGGCAATTGTAGTCAAAGCCTCACGGTCGGAAGCCTGAGCGGGACGAATTTGAACATCATTGCGTGTGTAGTCAGTCATTCCTTGACAATTTCTCCTTCTTCTATGGGCTTTGGTTGAGTGAGGGCAGGCGGAATGGCAGGCCGCAAAGGTGGGCCTGCGGCGGGTTTGGGTGTTGGTATGGTAAACATGCCCGGTTCGAGCAGTTTCGATAATACGTATGTGCCAAGCAGACGCAGAGTCGCGGCGACGGGCGCGGCGATAATCACGCCGAATGCCCCGGCAATTTTCGCGCCAAAGATAATCGCCATCAGGACAATGAAGGGGTGCAGGTTCAGGGAATAGCCCATGACGCGGGGCACAAGAAACAAGCCTTCAACAACCTGCAACACGATATACAGGGCAACCACCAGCAGGGCAAACACAATGCCGCCATCTAGCCCTGGAATAGTTGAACTTGGCGTCACCAGCGCAATCAAGACGGCAGGCGTGGCGGCGAGGGTTGGTCCCAGATTGGGGATAAATTCCAGCATCCCGGCTAACAGGCCCAGCACAATCGGCTGGGGTAGACCCACCAGCGATGCCCCCAGATAGGTGACAACGCCCATCGTGAAACCGAGAAAGACCTGTGCCCGGAAATAGGCGTGCCAGATAATCCCAAGCTGCCGGAACAGGTAGCGGACATCGCCGTGATAAGGTGGCGGCACAATTGACTCTATCGCGTCAAGAAAATCGTTGCCGTCTTTCATCGCATAAAACAACATGGCAATGGTGATAAAAATGCCCGCCAGCACACTGAACACGCCGCCGACAATATTCGCCATTGGCGCGAGCAGTAATGACACAATATCATTCACCACGCCCTGCGAATCACCATCTGGTGATAGTGTCTGCTGAATAGCCGCCCAGGGTTCAACCACTGAAAATCCCAGATCAACCGGTGCTTCTAACTCTGCCTGTATCTCCTCCACCAGCGTGGGCAGATTTTCGACGAAATCCTCGGACTGCGAAACGATGGCCGGTGCGATAAGCGAAGCAAACAAAACCAATGCACCAATAACCAGCGCGAATGTGAGCAGTACCGCAATCGTGCGGCGAATCTCGTAAATAGGGATAAAAGCGATGAGGCGATCAATGCCGTTGACTATCGGCATCAGTAGGTAGGCGACAAGCAGCGAAATAACGACCGGAAACCAGGCATTGCCTAATTGGATGGCTGCAAAGCTGAGGAGGGCGAGGATGATGAGAGCTATAGTACGTTTGGTGCGTGTCGTCCACTGGGGGCTGGACAATGTTGACAAAGGCTGACCTCCCACTTTCACTGATAGGCTAAAAGAGATGGAAGGTCATGTCAATCCAAAATCGCGTCTCTAACGCTTATCCAACGTTAATTCATCGAGTGCAATTTTAGCAGCGCGGCGCACCACGACATTGCTGTCTTCGAGGGCACGATTGAGGTCCTGCGTCACTCGCTCATCATCCATGTGGCGCAGCGTCTGGACCACCCACAGGCGAACCCGCGCATCGTCATGGTCAATATAGGCCAGCAGGCCATCATAATCCAGCGAGGCCATTTCTTCTTTGATACGCTCGTATTCAGCGTCAAGCGCCCGCTGGACTTCCCATTCGGTTGGCTGGCGAGGCACAGCTTCTGAGGTGTCAACCGGGACATGAATCGGTTCAGACTCAGAATTCTGGTGTTCGATGACCACTTTTTGAGTTTGCGTTACCCGTACCGGAACATCAATCCCACCGGGGCCGGGTTTGGCTGCACTGCCGCTCGGTCGATTGACTTTTTCGGGTAGTTGAGCGACGGATCGGATTGAACGGCGTCCGGCAAGGCGCTCGAGAGTTGGACGGACCGTTTTGTCAAACTCGCGAAAGGCAATCTTGTCGGAGATAATCCACAGATAGGCCAGCGGCAGCCCCAAGACTGTACCAATTATAATGCCGAAGATACCGATGCCGATGATGCTTGTCCACAGACTGATGACCAGCAGCAGGTTAGCCGTCCACAGTAAAATCAGCGCACCGACCTTAATCAGGCGATTTACCATCGCGCCATCCCTTTCTTTTCCTGTCATGTTTGTTATGTAACTTTACGGCTGTACCGGGGAGAAGTTGCACGGGTTGAGGCTATTGTGAGCTACCCAGACGTAAACACACTGGGCTTCCTGCTTCAACGAGCGCTGCGGGTGGCACGAAGGCCAGGACCGTCTTACACACTCTCCACAGGCGTTTGCCTTCCCGCTGCACCAGCGGTAGGTTGGTTCAAAATGTTAATGGCAGCATTGATGTCCCGGTCATGCTCGGTCTTGCAGGCCGGACACCTCCAGAACCGATGCTGCAATTGTAACTGCTTGTTGCGGAAACCGCACACCGAACAGGTTTTGGACGAGGGATAGAACCGATCAATCTTCTGACAGTCTGCCGCCTTATATGCCAGCATCCGCCCGAACATCCCCCAGCCACTGTCGCTGATCGACTTGGCGAGCTTGTGGTTCTTGAGCATCCCGCATACATTCAGGTTTTCAATCTTGATAGTGTGGTACTGCTTCGCCAGATCATGGCTCAGTTTGTCGAGAAAATCCTTGCGCTGGTTGGCGACATGCTCGACCTGTCGTGCCAGCTTGAGACGCGCTTTCTCACGATTGGCACTGCCTTTTTGTTTGCGCGATAGCTGGCGTTGCAATCGCTTCAGTTTTGCCTCAGACTGACGCAGGTACTGCGGGCTTTCAATCTTCTCGCCGCTGCTTAGCACGGCAAAATGCTTCAGTCCCAGATCAATGCCGATTTCACCCTGCCCCTGCGGGCGCGAGTCGGTTTCCATCTCGCACTGGACAGACACGAAGTAGTTCCCGGACTTGGTTTTCGTCACGGTCACAGTCTTCGGTGTGCCTGTCAATGGGCGATGAAACACGGCCTTCACCCACCCGACTTTGGGCAGATAGATGCGATTTCCATCGAATTTGAACCGCTGCGGGTAGCGGATTTTCTGCTCGCCTTTGCGGGACTTGAACCGGGGATAGCCCGCCCGTTTCTCAAAGAAGTTTTGGTAGGCCCGGTCAAGGTCGTCGAGTTTGGCCTGCAACACCTGACTATCCGCCTCTCCCAGCCACTCGAACCCCGGCGTATGTTTCAGTTGGGTGAGTTGCCGTTTGAGCGCGTAGTGGTCGATCCCTGTACCATGTTGGTGATAGTAGGCTTTGCGCGTTGCCAATCCCCAATTGTAGACAAAGCGGGCATGACCGAATTGCACTGCCAATACCTGCTGTTGTTCAGTGTTGGGGTAGATACGGTATCGAAAAGCACGATGAGTTTTGTTAGAATCAGCCATGCTTCGGTTCCTTTTCAACCGGAGAGCCAGCAGATGGTTGCGCATCGTGGCTGGCATTTTTAATATATGTATTGTAGTGCAGGCGTTCATGGTTCGCAAATTCATCTGAAGCACCTGGGGTTTACGGGCTATTCTAACAAAAGACCCGGCAGTGTGAAGCACCACCGGGCATTACATTTGTGCTATCTTTCACGCGCCGCCAATTTAGCTGCCATATCAAGGTTGCGATGATCCCAATGCTCCCCGCCAAACAGCCCGTCCGTCTCGAACGCGCCTGTATACCACGGCTTGACCAGTATGAAAGAGGTTCGCATATATAGTGGCGCAATCGGGTGTTCGCCGTCGGGACCGAAAAAGCCTTCTTCAATGTCATGATAAAGTTGTTCACGGATGGCGGGGGCGGTTTCACGGACAGCCTGATCAATCAGGTCGTCGAGTTCGGAGCAGGGACGCAATATATCATTACCCGATTCACAGGCTAGCCCCGCATCGAAGACCCAGTTGTGAGCATCGGGGTATTCAGGACCCCAACCGAGTGTCCACATATTTGGACGATCCTCTGGCGTTGGTGTTCCATACTCTGGAAAAACACCGAATACAATCTCTTCGATGGTGAAGATTTGTGACGAGCAGCCAAGATGCTCTTCGGCAGCGGCAGCAAGGAACTCACCCCAATTTTCAGCACCTGAATAAGTAATGATGTTGATTTCTGGCAATCCTGCGCAATTGGGATAGCCAGCTTCGGCAAGTTGTTCGCGAGCATACTCCGGGTTGAAGCCGACCCCAACTTCATTTATAGGCACTGCCCCAAATATTCCCGGCGGAGTCCAGTGAATCATAGGAACTCCGCGACCCTGCCGTACTTTTTCAACAAACGCAGTACGGTCAATGATGGCACTGAAGGCTCGACGAGCGTGTACATTGTCAAATGGCGGCTTAATATGTTGAAAGCCGAAGTAGTAGACCACTTGGTCATAAATTTGAACGAGTTCGTTGTCAAATGCTGGATTGTCACGAACAGACTGAATCTCAGCCGCCGGAATGACAGTAGTATCCAGCAGATTGTCCTGGTAAAACGCAAAAGCCGTTCCTATGTCTTCAATCATGTTAATGGTAATCTGATCAATATTGCCGCCGTAGTCCAAGTCCTTGTTGTGGTTGTAGTTGCGCACAAACACCCGCCGCACCGCACGAGTGATTTCATGCACAAAGTATGGACCATTAGTGGCGATGTTGCCCGGTACGGCCCACTCAACACCGAATTCTTCGACGGTCTCCGGGTGAACGGCATGCAGTACCCACATAGGCGTCATGCTGAGGAAATAGCCCGCCGGGGATTGCAGTTCAATCACCAATGTTGTTTCGTCCGGTGCGCTAACGGCAATGGTATTCCCAAACACGAGTTCCTCCGTGACATCCGCGTCAGGCGTTTGGTTAACCACATCACAGCCAGCAATCACGCTTGCTACTACAGCACCATACAGGCTCCCCAAACGCGGGTCACAGCCCCGCTTGATGCCATACACAAAGTCGGCGGCGGTAACGGGACGTAATTCTTCAGCAGTTTGCGAGCCGGGATCGTAGCGATACCACATGACATCATCGCGCAAGTGGAAGGTCCACACTGTGCCTGACGGGTCAATGTCCCAATTCGTTGCCATTTCTGGTACGACTTTGGACGTTATCGGATCGTAATCAGTCAGGCCATGAAACAAATTCTCGATTGGTGTGATAGACACTATATCAGTCGCAACCTGTGGGTCCAGTGAACTAATCTCTGACCCGGACGCAAGGTCCAGCACAACCAGATCATCGTCCTGATAGGTGGCGAGAATGGTGACGGTGGCATCCTCTGCCATTGCGAACCCGGTTGGCAGCAGTATCGCAACGAGCGCGAATACTATCGCCAACCGTAAAACACATCTAGCAAGTACACTTTTCCTAATCATAAAAATCCCCCTCTTCTCTTTATTAAAATACTTTCCCCGCTGGCATATGGTTGAGAACTTGCGCATACCACTACACGGTGGTGGTAAACTTTTAACCGATACGGTCTTTAGCTGGCGGACGCCATATATGGCGTCCCTACGATTTGGCTTGGAGATGGACAAAGTGGGGGCGTTTTCTAAATAAAAAAACCCAGCAGTGCAGTGCACCACCGGGCGTCAAAATCAGTTATGGCGTAGCTTTAGCCGTCACGAGCAGCCAGCTTGGCAGCCATGTCAAGGGTACGGTGATCCCAGTGACCACCACCGAACAGACCGTCGGTCTCAAATGCACCTTCGTACCATGTCTTCACCAGAACAAAGGTGGAGCGCATGTACAGGGGTGCAATGGGATGTTCGCCTTCAAGACCGAAGAAACCTTCTTCGATTTCACGATACAGTTGTTCGCGAACTGCCGGATCGCTTTCACGAGCGGCCTGGTCGATCAGGTCGTCAATCTCGGTGCAGGGACGCAGGTAGTCGTTGTCAGCTTCACAGGCCAGACCGGCGTCAAAGACCCAGTTGTTGGCATCTGGATAGTCGGGACCCCAGGCAAGTGTCCAGGCATTCGGACGATCCTGAGTGGGGGTATCAGCGCTGGTGATCTCAAGCAGCACTGAGAATTCAATTTCTTCAACAGAGAAGATGTCGGGTGAGCAGCCAAGGTGCTCTTCCGCGCCAGCAGCCCAGAATTCCGCCCAGGTACCAGCACCAGAGTAGGTGACGATATTGATGTTAGGCAGACCTTCACAATTGGCGAAGCCCGCTTCTTCAAGTTGTGTACGCGCAAATTCGGGATCAAAGCCGATGCCAACTTCGTTGATCGGCACCGCACCGAACATGCCGGGTGGTGTAAAGTGGATCATCGGCACACCACGTCCTTGCACTACCTGCTCGACAAAGGCTGCGCGGTCAACGATGGCGCTAAAAGCCCGCCGGACATGCACATCGTCAAAGGGTTCCTTGTCATAGGCAAAACCGAAGTAGAACACGGCGAGATCGAAGACCTGAACGAGTTGATCCGCAAAGTCCGGGTTCTCCAGAACATTCTGGATTTCAGCTGCGGGCACATTCGTTGTATCCAACTGGCTGTCCTGATACAGGGCAAAGGTGGTACCCAGGTCTTCGATAAGCGTCTGAGTAATCACGTCGATATTTCCACCATAGTCGAGGTCTTCATTGTGGTCATAGTTACGAATGAAGACACGGCGGACACCACGGGTGTTCTCTTGTACAAAGTAAGGGCCGTTGGTGGCGATATTGCCGGGAGCGGTCCACTCTGCACCGAATTCTTCAATGGTCTCTGGATGAATGGCACGCATCACCCAGATCGGGGTCATGCTCAGGAAGTAGCCAGCCGGGAATTGAAGTTCGATTATCACAGTCGTGTCGTCTGGGGCAGTGACTTTGGTGGTGTCTCCAAAGATTAGTTCATCGGTGACATCACCATTGGGTGTCTGGTTAACTACATCGCAACCAGCAATCACGCTTGCTACGACATTGCCATATAAGCTGCCCAAACGTGGGTCACAACCGCGCTTGATTCCATACACGAAGTCACTCGCAGTCACAGTGCGGAGTGATGCGGCGCTATCACTTGCAGGATCATAACGATACCACATCACGTCGTCACGCAGATTGAAGGTCCAGACAGTCCCTGACTCGTCAACTTCCCAAGAAGTAGCCACTTCGGGCACAACATTGGTCGTTATCGGGTCATAGTCCGTCAAACCATGAAACAGATTCTCGATCGGTGTGATGGACACAGCATCGGTGGCAACCTGTGGGTCGAGTGAGCTAATTTCGGAACCGGTTGACACATCAAGCACAACGAGATCGTCTTCCTGATAAGTTGCAACAATGGTAACACTGGCATCATCCGCCACTGCAAACCCGGTCGGAACCAGCGTCACGACCAATGCGACCAGGATCG
This sequence comes from Chloroflexota bacterium, assembly GCA_022616515.1. Lineage (GTDB taxonomy): Bacteria > Chloroflexota > Anaerolineae > Aggregatilineales > J027 > JAKEEQ01. The sequence goes on from JAKEEQ010000450.1 coordinate 8,489, forward strand.
CCAGTACCGGAACAGTGCGCAAAGCATTCTTTAACATTTTGGAAATTTCCTCCTAGATTTCAAATTGAAGGGCATTTTTTTACGTCACCGTTTGCCCAAACGTGACGGCTCTTGTTACAATGAAGAGCGTGTGGGATATTTTCTCTATCCGATAATCTTTCTCCTTTCACTTTCACGATCCAATATTCCACCAAATTGGGTGATGCAGGGCAGTGCATCACCTCGCCGGTGTCCTCTTAATAATATTTTTACCGAATACCAGGAGGGTGATAGGAAATTGGTATTAATTTTTAGATTGGGAATCGCGGAAAGAAACTTTGTGTACCGCCGGTATACATGCCGCGTTTCTTAACTTGTCTACTCGTAGATAGTGAAAACGGTTCAGGGGTATTAATAGGACTTTAATCTTACATTAGAGGATCATTAATGAGGGAATCCAAAAAAAACCCGGCAGTGCAGAGCACCACCGGGTACTAAATTCAATTACGATCTTGCTTTATTAGGCTTCGCGGGCAGCCAACTTGGCCGCCATATCAACATTGTTAACATCCCAGTGAGCACCACCAACGAGGCCATCGGTCTCGAATGGGCCTGAGTACCATGTCTTCACCAGAACGAAGTCTGTACGCAGGAAGATCGGTGCAATGGGTTGTTCACCCTCTGGACCGAAGAAACCTTCTTCGATTTCACGGTACAGTTGTTCACGAACTGCCGGGTCGCTTTCAACAGCAGCCTGTTCAATCAGGTCGTCGAGTTCGCTGCATGGACGCAGGAAGTCGTTACCGGATTCGCAGGCCAGACCGGCGTCAAAGACCCAGTTGTTGGCGTCAGCATAGTCAGGACCCCAACCGAGTGTCCAGGCATTCGGACGATCCTGGGTGGGGGTATCAGCGCTGGTGATCTCAAGCAGCACTGAGAATTCAATTTCTTCAACAGCGAAGATGTCGGGTGAGCAGCCAAGATGCTCTTCAGCACCAGCAGCCCAGAATTCAGCCCAGCTACCAGCACCGGAGTAGGTGATGATATTGATGTTGGGCAGGCCCTCGCAATTCGGATAGCCAGCTTCTTCCAATTGAGCCTGTGCGTATGCTGGATCGAAACCAACACCGACTTCGTTGATCGGTACCGCACCGAACATGCCGGGCGGGGTGAAGTGAATCATCGGCACACCACGACCCTGACGGATCTGCTCAACAAATGCAGCACGGTCAATCACGGCGCTGAAAGCACGGCGGACGTTGACATCATCGAACGGAGCCTTGTCATGGGCGAAACCGAAGTAGAAGACAGCGAGGTCAAAGACCTGAACGAGCTGATCAGCAAAGTCTGGATTCTCCAGAACATTCTGGGTCTCAGCAGCCGGTACACCCGAGCTGTCCAACTGATTGTCCTGATAGAGGGCAAAAATGGTACCACCGTCTTCGATCAGGGTGAAGTTGATGACATCGATGTTGCCACCGTAATCCAGGTCTTCATTATGATTGTCGTTACGCACGAATACACGACGTACACCACGAGTCACTTCCTGTACGAAGTAAGGGCCGTTAGTGGCGATATTGCCGGGGGCAAACGCCTCTGCGCCGAATTCTTCAACAGTCTCGGGATGCACGGCACGGATCGTCCACAGCGGGGTAACGCTGAGGAAGAAGCCTTTTGGTGCTGAAAGTGTAATCACAACGGTCGTATCATCCGGGGCGGTTACCAAAGTCGTGTCACCAAAGATAAGATCGTCGGTAACATCGGCTTCCGGTGTCTGGTTCACAACATCACAACCAGCGATGAAGCTTGCAACCACAGCACCGTAGAGGCTACCCAGACGTGGGTCACAACCACGCTTGATACCATATACGACATCGCCTGCCGTCACGGCGCGAAGTTCTTCGGCGCTCTGGCTGGCGGGGTCATAACGGTACCACATCACGTCGTCGCGCAAGTTAAAGGTCCAGACCGTGCCATCTTCGCTGACTTCCCAATCTGTGGCGAGTTCTGGCACAACTTGAGTGGTAATGGGATCATAGTCGGTCAGACCATGAAACAGACTCTCGAGCGCGTTAATGGAAACCACATCCGTTGCGACCTGTGGGTCCAGGGATGAAATTTCGGAAGTTGCTGCAACATCAAGCACAACGAGATCGTCTTCTTGATAGGTTGCAACGATGGTGACGCTGGCGTCATCCGCCATTGCGAACCCAGCCGGAACCAGCGTTACGACCAACGCGGCCAGAATCGCCAGTACCGGAACGGTGCGAAAAGCATTCTTTAACATTGTGGAAAATCCCTCCTAGGGCATTCCTTATATATATTTAGTAGACATTCCCGATGAGATTCCAGGAGTACATGATTGCACTTCTGGCGTTTAACGTCTCCGAGTGTCCCCCCGGCGACGGCTCACTTTGGGGCGGAGCGACCATACTACACTGTTTAGTTTCCCGGCAACTCCCTTCCCAACTGTATACGAACGACAACAGCAGTTAATGCTGCGACGCACACATCATTGAGAATGGTAAGTTGTAGGAATAGGAATAGTTGTTTGGTTTGAGGAAAGGGTTTTGAAAATTCTGACACCATATCTCTCAACGAATCTTAATACCTTCCAACAAAGTCCCCACAACAAACACATTTGACGTTGCTCTACTTATACTACTCTCATGTTGCAGGGTTAGTTCAAAAATTGCTCAGGTTTTTCTAATATAGAATTTGGCAGTTTCTCTCTCTACGACTAATAATTATATCAACCATTCGAGGGAATGCAAGGTTCTACATTAAAAATACGTGAGATGAGGCGACCTAGAACTGACCATCGACAGACCCTTGAATTCTTATACACTTAAGCGGGTATGAACACAAATCGGAGTATCGCATGGATACCATCACCTGTCCCAACTGTGGGAGCGAGAATGACCCTTCAATAAAATTCTGTACCGATTGCGGGTTGTGGCTTCAAAATGTGGAAACCCGGCAAGATGTGATGGAAGACCAGCAGGTGAAGGACACCCTTGATGCTATGGTTCACGAACCTGAAGTGTTAATCACCGCCCCAAGACTCGAAGAGGGAACAATTGCGTTTGCAGTGGTGGGTACTTCCAATATGATACTGATTAAATATGAACAACCTGTTCTGCTCGGACGGGATGCCGGAACTCGCCCGTCCGATTATCCACTGGTGGATTTGAATGATGCGCGGGGCTATGTCATGGGCGTATCCCGCCAGCATGCCCTGCTGCAAAAAATGGATGACCAATATTATGTTGCCGATCAGGGCAGTTCGAACGGCACATTTATTAACGGAACTCGCCTCAAACCGTATGATAGCTACAAAATTAATCAAGGGGACCGGCTTATACTGGGCCAGCTTAACTTAATCTTCTTTCATAGAAGCGAAACCGATTCCTGACGCGCTCCGCCAGTCATTTCCAGCCAAAGTACATCATTCAAACACTTTCTCACACGTTGACTATTTATGCTGATAGCGTTATTGTCAGAGTACAAACTCATGTGTGTTTGGAGTCGGAGCATGCGTACCACAGGTCTTATTCTAATCATTATCCTTGTGGCAAGTGGCTTTGTGCTGCCTTCCGGCACGGCTTTCAGTGGTGAAAACTGTCAATTTCCCTCGGACTTTAATAGTCGCATAGATGAAGAAGGTGACCTGAATCCTCACTGCACCAGTCACGGCAATCCCTTGATTGTGACTGGTGTCTGCAATGGACCGGACCTTGAGGTGACGATTGTCGATGGTGACGGACCGTTCAATATTACAGCAACGGCGGGGCAAAATATGCCTGTCAATGGGGTATCCACCGGAACCACCACGATTATCGGCCCCGAAAAATGGGATGGTGTGACGGTGACAGAAACGACAGGGAACACAGAAGCCTTCATCATGGGTACGTTTAAATGCCGTACGAACGAACGAGCAGTCCCATTGTTACCCGCTCATCAGGCACGTTTAACGACTCCCAATCCACTTTTCAGTTGGACAAGTATTACCAATGCCAGTCGCTACCGGGTGATGGTGTTCGACGACAAAGTTGCCGCGACTAGAACCGTTGACATTCGCCAAAACACCAGTGGCGCGGAAACACAACTTACCCTCACTCAGTCACTATCAGTAGGACGCTATTTCTGGCGAGTTCGGGGACGACAAAACCGCGTGTGGAGCCTCTGGAGTATACGTTTTACACTCTTTATTGACCCGGTTTCAGCATTTACCGTATCAACACCTGTGCCATTTATCGACGGAATGCAGCCACCCCCGACCGTCGCTGCGCCAACAATCGTGCCCGGTTCGGATGGAAGTGCGCCACCAGACCGTCTACCACAGGAGCCGACCGCGCTTCCCGCTCCTCCCAATTCACGCGAATAAATAACTCAGTGGCGGTATCGTTCTTATGAGGGTGGTACCGCCATTTCAAAACGACAGCTCTCCGCTCCCAGATAAGAACATGACGTTTCGGTGATTTGTGTATTCAGCAGCGTTTCTAACAGACCAGTCCAGAATGTGCAGAAGGGCGTTGCACGCTGTGGGGATGACGGCAGATCAAAACAGACCGGACAGAGGTCAAAAACAATCGTGTGGTCAATAATCGAGATGGGCGCTATCGGGTCTAGAAGTTTGGGCAAGACTTTCAGGGAAGGCGTGGAATCTGGAAACAAATCCCGCGCCACCAGTTGACCGATCTGCTGGCTGAATGGTGGATTGAGCTGGTCAATGCCCCAGTTGAAGGTAGCGAAATCCTCCACGCTGAGATAATGAGGGGGTGACTGAATGTAAGGTTCTAGCCCCGTGCGATGCAGAACATCGTGCAAGGTCATTACCCCAAGCACTTCACGACAAGCCGAGAAATAAACGCGGGTGAAATATGGTGGCAGGTTCATGATGCTTCCTACTGTACGCTCTATGTGAAATTAAAAAGCAACGTCAGCATCCCATTGAAAAGACTGAACATCAATGCTAAAGCGTGTGTACAAGATGCGTTTGAGTAAATGA
>JAKEEQ010000451.1 GCA_022616515.1 Chloroflexota bacterium
AGCTTCAACTTGCTGAAGCCGTGAAAAGCATGACCTGATTCATGCAGCAGCGTCTGCACATCGTCATCCAGACCCACCGCGTTCATGAAGATGTAGGGCCGCCGGGTATGCATATACGTCTGGCAAAAGCCGCCGGGAGCCTTGCCTTTGCGGTTATCCAGATCAAGCAGGTGATGATCGCGCATATCATCGAACTGCTCACCCAGCACCGGATCTACCTGATGAAAAATGGCCGACGTGGTGTTGATGAACACATCCATTGTCTCAAAAGGGCGCAGCGGTTCGCGCTGTAAGGCGTCAACGGCGGTATCCCACGGGCGCAGCGTGTCATAGCCGAGGCGTTCGCGCAGCTTTTCGCGGATTCGTCCGAGGGCCGGAACCACCACTTTCAAAATAGAGGCCAAAAACTGCTGCACGTCCCCCGGGGTGTAATCATGGCGTCCGCGATCCAGCCAGGCATAGTCGCGATAATTGTGCAGGTCGGCGTTTTGATACATCTGCTTGCGTACCTGCATATACTCGCGCCACAAATCGTTGTGGGCTTCCCGGTCCTGACGCCAGCGGTTATGCATGGCAAGCCACGCTTTTTCGCGGATGTCGCGGTCGGGGTCCTGCAAAAATGGACGCAGCCGTGCCACCGTGATTTCTTCGCCGTCCCACTCAACCGTCTGTGCACCTGAGATGCGATTGTACTCGCTATCCAGTTCGCTCAGGCGGACCTTCAGCGGCAAGTTTTCTTCACGAAAGAGGCGAATCTGGGTCTGCACATCACGCAGCGGGATTTTTAGCGCATCTGGCGTGAGGCCGCTCTCGACCAGTTTTTTGTCGAGCCGGAAAGTGAACGCCTCGGCTTCGGGGGTAATGGTCTGCTTGAAGTTTTTCTTACGGGCAGCAGCAACTTCATCGGTGGTATCCACCATCGCCTCGACCTCAACGTGCCCTTCAACTTCTTTGAAAAGCCGTGTCAACAGGTCATATTCCGTCAGCCATTGTTTTATATTGCCGGGACCGATTGAGATGGCGGCTAAGTGCTGGTAAAACGGCTGCCAATCGGACCACTGCCAGTCCATTGCAGCCGTGTAGTCGGTGGGGAAGGTTTTAAACATGGAATTTCTCGCTTGTGTGGAAATAACGCCTACCAGTATACCCGCAATGGCTGTCAGGCGCGAGGCAGGGCGACGCGAAATGTCGTTCCGCTGCCTTCCTTGCTCTCTACGGCGATTTGCCCGCCATGTAACTGCACGATACGACGGACAATCGACAGGCCAAGACCGCTGCCTTCCATATCGCGCTGTTGGGCATTCTGGGCGCGATAGAAACGCTTATAAATTCTGTCGATTTCTTGCTCTGGAATACCGATGCCCGTGTCACTGATGGTGACCGTTGTCCGGTCCGAGGTTCCGTTGAGTATCACTTCAATGCTGCCATGCTCCGGCGTGTAATGCAGCGCGTTGGCGACCAGATTCTCAATCATGCGGCGCAGTTGCTCGACATAACCCATAACGGCGTGATTACCCGCCCCAATATCAAGCTGCAAAGTCTGTTCGCGTTTTTCCGCCAGCGGGCGAAAACCATCGACAACATCTTGAATTAGTATGTCCAGATCAACGGGTTCGGGAGATTCCGGGCTTTCTAACTGCGAGAGTTCATCAATGTGTTCAGTCAGCGCCACAATACGTTCTGCGCTGCGCTGAACCTTATTAAAAAAATGCAGGGCCTTTTCGTTTTCGGCGGATAACTCGCGCCGCAGCAGGTACAGATTGGAGGTGATGATTTGCATGGGGGTTCGCAGATCGTGGGTGATGTCCTCAATAAACTCCTTGATAAGTGTCATACGGACTTCAGCATAGGCCAGTTCAATGGTTTTGGCGGCATGGCGCTTGCGTTCGACGCTGTATAGCACGGCCCGCGCAATGGTATCCGGCGTGTAATCACCTTTGACCAGATAATCCTGTGCACCCTCACTCACCAATTTTGTGGCAAGATCGAGGTCATCGCGCCCGGTCATGACGATAATGGCAATGCCGCTAGCATGCGGCACAACCGTCTGAAAGGTGTTTTCGCCCCTGCTGTCAAACAGGTTCAAATCCAGCAGGATGGCATCGAAATGACGGTCGCCCAGCATATCGACTGTTTCCTGCACGGTGGTGGTGTGTTCGATGGTGAAATACGCAAGGGTAGATCGTTGTAGCTGGCGTCGCAGCAACAGGGCGTGTGTTTCGTCGTCTTCAACAAGTAATACACTGATGTCCAAGTTTACATTCCGGCATCTTACTTAGCTGAAAGTTGGTATGCTATTTGTGCCCCGTTTAATACAGTGGCATTATAACATAGATGTTGATTCGGCGTGGGAAGATTCAGTGTGGGTCGTCGAAATCACCGCGTATTTAGAGGTGTGCTATTGTGTTAGGTAATGCGGGGTTGTGAGAAAGAAAGCGTGCTTCATGTCTGACGCAATGCTGCTGGAATTTCCCTATTACAAGTCGCTGGCGAATGCGCGGCTTGATTCTGTTGCGCATGACGAACCACACGGTGAATTTGTCATGGATTATCATGAACTGCAACTGGATAGCCCGCCGCACATGTTCTGGCAGGACGGTCGGCCCGTTGAGGAGCTTTATGGGCATTATGTCCCGCGCCGATTGCGGTTTTATGATCTGAAGCGGGTAGACTGCGAGGGCGTTTATGCCGATCTGGACAACACCCCGCTCGACCACAGCGCCCGTTATTTGCAGGGAGCATTGCATTGGAAGCCCGCCCTGGATGCGACTCCCTTTTTCCTGTTGTTAGCCAGTTCTCCCGATCCTGCCAAATTGCTGCTCTCGCCGGAAAACATCGAACTGGAAACCCGCGACGGCGATCCAATCCCGGCCCATATCACCCGCAACTGGTCGCCTGTCCCGGCGTGGGCGGAGCAATTGATGGCTAAAGATACCACCGATCAACGTGATTTTGGCGGCAACCGTATACACTTCAAGTTGAACAATACCATTTGCCAGGATAAATTCTTTGTCGGTGGAATTCATTTTCAGGGCAAACAGCGTCCGCCGGTTGATGCGGTGCTCAATCTCTCGGAAGAACGTAGTAACTGGCTCAAAGACCTCGTGATTCCGGCCTGTGATCGCTGGTCGATAAAGGGCGAAGGCATTGATGGCATGTCGAGCGGCGAGTTGGTGAGTGAAGCGCAGTGGGTTATCGAGCGCCTGCGGGAAGGTCAGCGGGTGCTGGTGCACTGCTCCGCCGGATTCAATCGTTCAGTGACGGTGTGCTGTGCGGCATTAATCCTCATGGAGAACCTGTCGGCGGAAGACGCACTCGCCCGTGTGCGCGAACACCATCCGTGGTCACGCCCGGACGCCTATCACTGGCTGAAACTTAAATGGCTTGCCGAAAATGGCCTCTAAAGCCCACTACAGGCGCTGGATTGCCTTCACAATATCCGGCGGTGTCTGGTGACGGGCCAATGTATTCAACCACACCACATTCGCGCCCGATTGGCGCAGCACAATTCCGCTCAACTGGCGAAACTGTTTGAGAAAGTGCGCGGCATTATCAAATCTCCGTAGGGTGAAAAAGTCTTCTTCTTTGCGCTCTGCCAGATTGCGCAGTGTCGTCACTGTCTGGATTAAATCGGCTTCGGCAATCTCGCGTTCATCTACCAGCCACAGCAGGTTAACGATGCTCGGTGGCATCTGCCCCACTTTTTCGCACACTACGGCAATCAATTTGTCGGTACGCGCTGCCGGTTCATCCGATTCAACGCTGTGGATGTGCCGGACTTCGACGTTGAACGGCGTGTGGGTCTTAAACATGACGGTAAAATCTGGCCCACGCTGTTTGGCAGCCGCATATTTTTCATATTCGAGGGTGAAGCGTTTTTCGCGCAGCAGGAGCGCGGCAGTTGCCAGTTCTGCCCGCACTTCTTTCATGCTGTCAGCATCACGCGCACTTCTTAGTTTGGCGCGTATTTTGGTGTGGTGGTCTAAAACAAACGCCTTGAAGCGGCGCGATTCACGCATCCAGCCGTCCACTTCGGCATAGAGGGCGGGAGTCTTGCCATCAAAGATGTCATTTAATACATCGTCCAGCGTGGGCATTTCCCGGTTACCTTAAAAACTATGTTACGCAGACATGATTATACCCTGCTGCCAGAAGTTCGAAATGCGTGCTGGTATATCACAAAGTTCCGATTTGACAAATCAATTTATAGAACATATATTCTATATGGCAGCACAACAATCACTGTGGTCGCTGACGCAAACTACGGCACAAAGGAGATTCAAATGCCAGCTAATCAACCCGATGGTTACCTCGCTGTTCCGCCTACGGGCGAGGGACGCGGTGTATTGGTCCTTCATGCGTGGTGGGGCTTGAACGACACCATCAAGAATCTTTGCAATCGACTTGCCGACTCTGGTTTCGTGGCATTCGCCCCGGACCTCTATCATGGCAAGGTTGCCAACACTATTCCCGGTGCAGAAGCCCTCGGCAAAGCTCTCGACGCCAACTATCTTCAGGCCAAAGCCGAAGTCGCCGCGGCAGCGACATTTCTGGTTGAACGCACCGGGCAAACTGACGGCTATATTACGGTGATTGGCTTTTCGCTGGGGGCTTATTATGCGCTGGACCTCTCCGTCGCCCATCCCGAAAATATCCGTTCCGTTGTCATTTTTTACGGCACTGGCCCGGAGGACTTCACCAAATCAAAAGCCGCCTACCTCGGTCATTTTGCCGAGAATGATGAGTACGAGCCGCAAGCGAATGTGGACGGGCTTGAAGAAGCCCTTAAGAAGGCTGGTCGTTCGGTGACATTCTATACTTATAGCGGAACGGGACACTGGTTCTTTGAGCCGGATCGCCCACAGGCATACAACGAAGAGGCAGCAAATCTGGCGTGGGAGCGAACTCTGGATTTTCTGAGGCGTCCCTGACAAGATGGTCAGACCTGCGAGGATCATTTTTACTTGATGGGAACTGGACCATCAACTCTATGCCGTACATCATCTAACGGCCTGTTGATTCGTGAATGCCATAATGCAGTGTCAGGAAGTGGATGCCAAAGAGCCAGACGCGATGCCGGGCAAATACTTCATGATTGCCATTGCTCATCACCGCTGGCATCTCCTCGTAAGGCATCGAAAAGACCTCAATAATCTCATTAAAGGGCAAGCGTATTGTGAACCATTTCGTTGAAAGATAGACACCCTGATCTCCGCCGGGATTGCTGGCAGCAAAACTTGACAGGCGAAGATTGGTGTCACCATCCTGTTCAAAGGTCGTGAGGTGCAAGATACTGGTGAGATTTCCCGGTGGCAGCGGAAATGCGATATTCATATAAGCCGTTCCATCGCAAAAATGGGTCGCATATGCCGCGACATAGACGGCTTCCTGCGTCGCCTCATAAACACGAATCCAGCCACGAACATTTTCACGCCCATCAAGCTTATCCAGCAGCGGGATAATCGTGCTCTTGATGCGCGAGTTAGCCGTATCAGGCAGCAGTGGCAGGTTCATCTGTCCTGATCTGCGGCTGAAAAATCGGTAGAGCCGGGCAGGCCACCGAAACAGGCGATGCCATTCGGGATAAATAAGCAGCATCTGCGTCTGTGTGTTTTCATAGAAGGCACGAATGGCAGGAACAAGCCGTTCAATGTGGCAATTATCGCTGGCATAGGCTGTTAGGTTATCCACAATGCCGGTTGGTGGATGTGGATGGTGATGATCGATGGCCTCAATGCGCGTGAAAAAATCGGGACCAATCCGCCACCGCGACGGTAATCGACTGAAGGGAATAGCTGATTTGTGAGCCAACTGAACCCCACTATGTTGAAAGACTCTATCCGAGATTATACATTATCACCAAAAGAACGGCCCTATTTCACGGGAGATTTGGCACAATCGCTACAACCGGACACGTATTGAATGCTGCGGCAGGGTCCGGTTATCACTTTCATAGAGTGTATCGGCGTGCAGCAGCAAAATTGACGCATCATATTCGGCGACGGCAGCCAGATTGGCAGGTTCGTTGTCAATGAACGTCACCACCCGGTAGCCCTTGCGCTGGAAATAGTTAATGCCCGCCACCTTGTGATACACGACCTGTTCTTCCCAGTCGCCTGGATTCATGTGCAGCAGGTCGTTCGAGAAGGAAAAATCGTAATCCGCCGCCAGCGCATTGAGGCATTTCAGGGTATCTTCGCGGATGTGTTCAGGACGGCCCGTGTTGAGGCCGACTTCAACATCTGGCTGTTGCTTCAGCCAGCGGATGCTCTCCAAGATCCGGGGAAAGGCACGATGCCCGCTCTGGACAAAGCGAGATGTCCAACGATTTGCCAGATACCAGTTTTGCAGGTGTTCTTTTTCCCACGCTTCGAGGGCAAGGCTCTTGATGAAGAATTCAAGTTGGTTTTCATGAAACGTAATGTCATCAACGGTAAGCTGGTGAAATAGCCGCGTGTGATGCTCCTGATCAAAAGCCCGCAGGACATTTTGCACCATGTAGCGCATGTCCAGAATAGTGCCGTCAATATCAAAGACCACCATCAGATGATCGTCGCTGTGCTGCTGCCGTATATGGTGAATGTGGTTGGTAAGTTGTTCCATTTGACGCGATTCTTACGTATAGGATATGCCGGATAGTATAGTGGAAGCGCATAAACATAGCAGTAATCGTGAGTTAAACATAGACGAAAAATCGTTTAAGGATTTTTTACAGGGAGAAACAGCATGACGCTGCAAATTTCGGAAAACATCTGGCAGTTTACAAACGGCGGCAATGTCTTTCTGGCGAAACTCAACAACACTGAACTCATACTGGTGGATGGGTGGTTGATGTGCGACTGGAGGACGGCAGATGCTGGATTTCGGTGGGGCATCAAGGCCATTCATGTTCCGGGCCACACCGAAGATAACTTTGCGTACTGGTGGGAGCGCGAAAAAGTGCTATTTGTGGCAGACCTTTTACACCGGCGCAGCGGCAGTCTCGAACTTACCAATAAGAGAATCACATGGAATGTCAGTGACTCCCCGCTAAAGCAGGGTAGCTCTGTGAAGCGGTGTGCTCACCACACACGCGAAGCAACGCAAGCATTGACTAGAGTGCGAGGTTCGACCTCAAACTAGCAACCTGAGCGTGGTAGCTCAAGGCACAGTACGGACGCCTCCCTAATCTGTACGTATCTGCGGTTGTGAGTCTCGAAGGGATTAGTTGTTTAGTCTTACCGACGTTAAAGGTTGAAGATGCAAAAGTTTGTACCAGTTGTTTCCGTTGATGGTAAACCGCTGATGCCGACCACGAATAAACGTGCCGACAGTCTGGTGCGGCGTGGTAAAGCCATCCGGCGGTTTAATCGCGGGATATTTTATATCCAACTCACGGGTAAGTCGAAAGGCTATACCCAACCCATTGCGGTTGGGATTGACCCCGGCAGCAAGAAGGAAGCCTTTACGGTGAAATCCGCGCATCACACGTACCTGAATATTCAGACGGATGCTGTGACATGGGTGAAAAAAGCTGAAGAAGTCAGCACCCAACTGCGACGGTCACGGCGGTCACGTAAAACCCCCTATCGAAAAATGCGTCCTAATCGCAACCAGGGCCAGTTTCGTTTACCGCCATCGACCAGGGCTAGATGGCAATGGAAGTTAAGAATAGCCAGATGGTTGGCTACATTGTACCCGATTACCTGTTTTGTCGTTGAAGACATCAAGGTAACGACTCGCAAGGGGAAAGGCGGCCAGTGGAACCAATCGTTTAGCCCACTACAAGTTGGGAAAGATTGGTTTTACTGGCAATTAACATACATTGCACCTGTTGAAACCCTGCCAGGCTACGAAACCAAAGTACAACGCGATGGGCTTGGCCTCAAGAAAAGCAGTGCCAAAATGTCGGATAAGTTTGAGGCCCATTGTGTTGATAGCTGGGTGCTGGCAAATGGGGTTGTTGGCGGTCATATTGACCAGATAATAAGGCGATGTTATTCGTTACACCACTACGTTTTCATCGCCGCCAATTACACCGTTTACAGCCTGAAAAGGGCGACATTCGTAAACCGTATGGCGGCACTATGTCAATGGGCTTCAAACGGGGCACATGGGTGAGACACCCCCACTACGGGGTGTGTTATGTTGGCGGTACATCCAAAGGACGTATTAGCTTACATAGTCTGGAAACTGGTAAACGCTTGTGCCGGAATGTCAGACCAGAGGATTGTCAATTTTTAACCTTATCCAGTTTTAGAGTACGAAAGGACCTGCGGCATTCCCCACCCGGCTAAAATCGGGTGTCCCCTGCCGCGATTTCTATGGACAAAGCCAGACAAAGCGCCCGCAAAAGTGCTTGATCTGGACCCGGAAGTGATTTGCGTGGGGCATGGTGAGAGTTTCAAGGTTTCCCATTCGCCAGATGAGCTTGCTGATCTGAGAAACATGCTGGCGTCATAGGAAACACAGCGGGGGTAAATGTGATCACAGCACAGCATGTGAGCCTTTCTGACCCCTCCCCATGTTTGGTTGAGAGGGGGACAGTTTTTAAGTTTGGGCAGATATTGGTTGAAGCAAGGTAGCCGTAAGGTGTATGAATACAGGACGTGCCGTTGCACGTCCCTACCAAAATCGCGGAATTAGCGTTGGGACACCCAACGGGGCGTCCTGCGTGAAGAACACCGGATTTCCCAGCGCTATCAGTAGCCGTTGCAAAACTGTCCCTCGCCAGCCAAACATGGGTGAGATGTCGCGCCAGTGACAGAGGAGGTTGTTTTGACGACCTTTCTGTTGAACTGCGTAACTCCTATAAATATTACCTTGCCTATAATCAACTACACTTCAGGACTACCCCGCCGTGATGCAGCGAATAAACCAACCCCCAGCAAAAGCACCAGCACGAACACTCCGGCTATAATGGGCAGCACATCAGTGCTGTCGCCGTCATCCGATGGTTCCTGTGTGCCCGTCGTAACTGCCGCTGTGGGCAGCAGGGTCGGGGCCACCGTCGTGACTTGAGCGGCGACTCGTGTCTGCACCAGTGCGGCGACCCGCGTCTGCGCCTGCGCGGTAACGCTGGCTGGATCTACAGTGGGCGGTGTTCCGTCGATAACATTGGTTGCCACCCATACCGCCGTCTCGAAAGCCGCTTCATTGGGGTCGAGAGCGGGATCGGGGGTAGCGGCATTCTCTTCAACGGCGGCCAGCACATCCGCCCGCAGGTCTGCTGTCATCAGATAGGCCGCGTTCGGCATCAGTCCATAATAGGCACGAAATGTACCTGCATCGTTGATAATGAAAAATAACAGTGGTTCGTCATCGGGGGTCATTGGTTGAAAGCAATCGTCTCTCGATCCAAACCCGGCAACACTGACGGTCGCGGGACCGCTTCCTTTAAAATAGGTGCTGACGTCTACCATCGCCACTTGCTGGTCGGGCAAAAATTCATAGTAGGTAAACACGTCGGTGACGACACCTTCCAGAACAATTGGTGAATCCGCGATACGATCTGCTACAGTGACCGAGCCATCTTCTTCGGCACAACTCCCGGCCCGGACGGAGGATGATTTTGCTTCAATCGCTGTGATGATCATGATTAACAGTATCCACACCGCACCCAGGCGCAATACGTGGTGCATGGTACCTCCCTTTGAAAGACGATGAATAACTCCACCCAAATGTAGTCGAGTAAGCTCACTCTTGCAACCTGAGAACGACGTGGAAATATGTTATGCCCACGACTGTTAGCGATACTGCCCCCTTGACTGGTTGAGAGAGGGACAGTTTTTGAAGAGCCGCTGATAACGCCATAGAATGGCGACGTTTTCAGTAGCGGACAACCACATCGGGTTGTCCCTACCAGCAGTTCCGTAGGGGCCGACCGATGTGTTGGCCCGCTCGTGCCACCTCTCCCAGTTATGGTTGGCGGGGGTGGCACGGTTCAACGGTTTGGGGTGCTGTTACCGCAGGACGCCCCGTTGGGCGTCCCTACACCAGGCTTTCGGTTTTGGTAGGGACGTGCAACGGCACGTCCTTTTTTTATCCAGTCTACGAACCAACAGATGACCGTAACCTATAAACTGTCCCTCTCTCAACGCCACAAGTAAGTTGGTGAGTTGGGCCGTCATCTCGGCGAAGCGACGCAGCAGTTCCTGAAAACCCTGTGAACTCGACTGGCATTGATTGAGTAAAACATACACAAGGGAAAGGAATCACCATGACAACCACTATTCCAGAGAGTTTTCTGGATCTTTTTCGCAAACCTGCGTTTGCCTCACTCGCGACGCTCCTGCCGGATGGGTCACCGCTGGTGACGCCGGTCTGGGTAGATTATGACGGTCAATATGTCACCATCAACACCCACCGCTGTCTCCTGAAAAACCGCAACATCATGGCAGACCCGCGCGTAGCCCTCACCGTCTATGATCCGCAGAATCCTTATCGCTTTCTGGCAATCCGGGGCCGGGTGGTTGAATCAACGACCAACGGCGCAGAGTTACACCATGAGAATATGATTCGGCGTTATCTGGGGCGGGCCTTTCGCTACGTAAGCGAGGATCATATTGTCCACAAAATCGAGGTGCAGCACGCGACCGGCTCGACATATTAGCCAACAAAAAAGCGGTACCGTCAGACGATACCGCTTTAGATTTATTGCCTGGTGCAACTAATCGTTGGGATTGTTACCACGACCGTTGCCGCGACCGTTATTGCCATTGTTGCCGCGACCATTGCCGCGCAGGTTTTCTTCCTCTTCTTCGTCATTGTGCTTATTCTTGCCGCGAGAAATAGCGTGACCGGGAGCCAACTCGCTGGGGTGGATGTCGTAATCTTTCAGGATGTTGCCCCAACCTTCGCCATCGGCACGGCGGGCTAGAATTTCATCGGCATCGTCACCGGAAAGATCTGCCAAAGCCAGAGCACGGGCGATTTCACCATAACCGTAACCATCGCAGCGCCAGCCAAGAATATCTTCTTCATCAACTTCATATGCTTCGGCCAGCGTTTCACCGACAGGATTCAGATTCGTGCAAGCGCCGGTATCTTCCTCATCGTCTTCATCGTCTTCTTCTTCGCAGTCTTCTTCTTCTTCCTCGTCACACTCTTCTTCATCTTCGTCGTCGTCTTCATCGACCTCTTCGACAAGGAAGAAACTGGAGGCTTGAATAGTGGTTTCGTTTAGAAGGGTGCCAACGATAATTACAATGTCGCCATCTTCGAGGCCGGAGGGATTAAAAGCACCTGCCGGAGCAATGACATAATCACCAACGAGAATCTCGTCCTCAGTGATGGTTATCGGTCCCACCACCACGATTTCATCGCCGGGTTCTGGATCTTCGGGTTCCTCTTCCGGTTCGGCAAACTCAAGACTGGCCGCCGTAAAGGTGCCATCGTCATTCATCTCAGCGGAGACCACTACATAATCACCAACAGTGAGATCTGCCGGGTCAAAGGCTCCATTGGCATAAACGACATAACCATCAATAACGGCGTAGTCTTCGCCAACATATTGGACGAATCCTTCAATATCCACCAGTACCGGAGGGTCATCCTCCTGTGCTTGCGCCGTCGGTGTCAGCACTGGCAGAGCCATAACGGCAATTAAAAGAATTGATAATACAGTGAGGAGTCTGGTTTTCATCATGTCTCCCTATGTTACTCCTGAACACAAAAATTGACATTTCATTGAGTTAAATTGTGTGAACCGCTTCAATCTTACGCCAAAATTTGTTTTGATATTGTCAACGAACGTTAGAGGTTCCTTTACAAATTTAAGTTAAAAACGCAAAGCGCACTGTCTTCATATACCAACGACCTGATTCGCAGTAGGGTTACAATTGCAATTTGTGCCTGATTTGGGTGCAAACACCTCTTACAATTAAGGAAAAATTAGGTTAATATTGATATTTAAGGATGGGCTGGGGACCATCGTTGACGGCAGTTCTCATCTGTCGGACAACTACGGGAATAAATCTGAGGCCAGGGACAATGCCGAGCCAGAATAAATTAATCGCGATTGCCATCGCGCTGTATGTCCTCCTATTTTTTGTGCTCTATCCCGTGTTTGATTCGTCGGTTATTGCCCTTTCCGTTGTTCCGGTTGGGATTGCTGGCTGGTTCTATGGGACTCGTATGGGATTTATAGGCACAGTGGGGCTGCTCCTGCTGGATACAGTGCTGCTGAATCTGGTGGGGCGTGAGGGTTTTTTGATTGTCTTTGATGTAGGCGGCATTCCCAATCTACTCGCTCTGTTTTTCGTGGCCGGACTGACCGGAACGATTCATCAGCTACAGCAGCAGTATCGCGATGAGCTGGCCCGCCGCAAAGATACTGAGCGAGAACTTCAGGAGCGCGAACAGCTCTACCGCAAATTGTTCAACTCCAACTTTGAAGCGATTGCTATTCATCGGCGCGGCGTGATGCTGGATGTCAATGAACTGTTCGAGAAGCAGTTTGGGGCCAACCGCAGCGACATCATCGGGCATGATGCCATCCGATTCGCCGCCCCGGAATCCCGTGACAGCATTCTGGAAAGTATTCGCAGCAGTAATGAAGAACCGTTTGAAGCAACTGGATTACGTGCTGATGGCACCCGCTTCACGATGGAAATGCAGACCAGGCTCATCAACTATCAGGGGAAACGTGCTCTGTTTACTGCCCTGCGCGATGTTACCGAACGCAAAGAAGCCGGTGAAAGCAGTCTCAAATTAGAGCGTATGCAGCTTCTGCGGGATGTGGTGGGCAACATTTCTCACGATTTGCGCACCCCGATGACGATCATCAGTAACTACCTGTACATCCTGCAATATAACAACGATCCACAGAAACGCGACAAGGCCATTAAACAGATCACGGAACAGACCAATCACCTCAACCGGTTGATTGAGTCGCTTATTTCAATGTCGAGGCTGGATGAGGACACCGATCTACAGTTGGACCTGATTGACATTGATGAACTGGTCAAAATGGTTATCAATCATTTTCAGATCAGTGCAGACGATTCCCGTATCACGCTCGATTTTCAGGGTCTGGACAGTCCCACGTTTGTTACTGCTGCTGAACCAGAACTATACCGGGCTGTGACGGATCTGCTGGAAAACGCAATCCACCACTCCCCGGTGGGTGGCGTTGTTATGGTGAAAACTCGCGTGATTGATGATGATTTTGAAGTGAGTATCACCGATCAGGGACCCGGTATCGCCGAAGAGCACCTGCCCCATATTTTTGAACGTTTCTACCGTATCGACAGCGCCCGCAGTTCAAAATATGGTCGGGG
>JAKEEQ010000452.1 GCA_022616515.1 Chloroflexota bacterium
ATCAGATCATGGGTGGGATTGCTGGCGGTGTAGCCTGCGCCGCTCGGTTGAAAATGGTAGGTTGAATTGTCACTGCCAATCGCTTCCGAATAGGCCATTTGCAGCGTACCATCCACACCCGGAACGGTCTGCGCGATGTTGGACATCGGGGTAGCGTCTGACTGCTTCAGTACCACCTCAAATGACAACAGAGCGACCAAAAGTATCAAGAACAAAACTGGAATGCGCTTCATGGGACCTTCCTTAACGCTAACCCTCAACTGTCAGGGTTGAGTGGTTACTATCATTAACGGGGGTTAGTCTATTTTATGTCTCCATTGGTAGACATGTCACCACCCGTTGGTGTGGTATCGCAGCGCATTTTTCACACCGGGGAACCCCGCCTGCACGAGACGGGGTTCTGGAGATTTAGCGTGAATTGGGTGGTGCGGGCAGCGTTGGTGAAGTTTCACCGGGAGGCGGATTCAAGCCAATCGTAGGCACTGGCGCTGGATTGTTGAGCATTGGCGGCGCGTCGATGAACAGGGTAAAACGCACACTCCACAATCCCCATACGCGATTGGTGCGGGCACGAACGCGCCAGAATACACGCCCCACCGGCAGCGACTGAGTGAGGATATGGCTGGTTGTGCCACCGGAATTTTCTCTAATGTCCACCGTCCGGTTTGCGACAACCGGGTCATCAAACAGGAAGAGGCGATAATTGTTGGCATCGGTCACTGCGGTCCATGTGAAGGTTGGTGTTGTGTCTGAAATATGAGCCTGATGCGCGGGTGTCAGGGGGGTAGGACGCTCATCACTCCGGCATTTGAATGTGCCCAGATTAACCGATTCGAGGTCGCCGCTCGTTTCAGTGACGGTCACATCGTCCCATTTCTCTGGTCCGGTGATGATGCTCGTCCCCACACTCACACCGTTGACGGGCATATTGATCCCGGCACTGGCGGTGATGTCGAATGGTCCGTTACCACTGCTTATGTTGACTTCAAGATCAGGTCCATTACAGACAGCGCTGGCGGCAAGTGTCGTATTGTTATCGTCATTGAGGATCGTCACGGTTGCCGTGTCCGCTGCCGGGTCGATGATGGGCAGGAATTGTCCATGTTGCAGGGTTGGAGCTACGAATACATCCAGGGTGACGGTGAAATCTTCGTCACTTTCAAACGCTATATCACCCACCACCTCCACGCTGATTGGCTGGCTGGTTTCACCGGGCGCAAACGACACCCAGCCGTCGGCATCTACATAATCATCATCTGCCGTCGTAGCCGTGCCATCGTTGACTGTGTAGGCCACGATTGCGGTATTGCTTGACGGGTGGCTCATATTGACGGTGAAGTTGACCGTCGTGGTGCCGTTGTTGCCCTCAGCAACCGATTGCATGGCCGGACCAATGCCCACGAGCGGCTCGGTTTCATTGTCCTGAATAAAGACCACTTCCTGCTGCTGCCCATCTTCAAGGGCGTTCGACACGGTATTGACATCAATGATGATCGATTCCATGTCTTCATAAATGTTGTCATTGAGGATATTCAACGTGGTACTGCCGGAGGGCTGGCCTGCCGGAATCGAGATGGAAGTGCTGGTGACGGTGTAATCCTGATTGGCGGTTGCCGTCCCGCTGAACAGCAGGCTAACGGTAATTACAAAAGTAGACGGTGTATCCAGACTCGCGGTGAGCGTAAGGCTGCCCGCAGTCTCTGGAACAATGTCAGGTTCGAGCGAGAGTGTTACTTTCGGAATGCCGAAGATGTAGGCACTGCCGCAATCAACTTCGCCGGGACAGTCATCCCGCCACGCCCCAACCAGCGCAGTCGTGCCGGAGAGGGCAACTGAAACGCCAAACAAATCACCCCCGGCGGCGTCATTAGCGGTGAGCTTCGCTTGCTGGGTCCACGTGCTGCCACTGCGGGAGAATACATAAGCACTGCCGCAAAAGCCTCCACCGGGACAGTTATCCCATTCGGCACCAACCACGGCAATATTACCCGCCAGCCCCACCGATGTGCCAAAATTATCGCTTGCCACACCGTCGCTGGCGGTGAGTTTGGCCTGCTGGCTCCATGCGGTGCCACTGCGCGTAAATACATAGGTACTGCCACAATCCACGCCTCCTGCGGCACAGTCGTCTAGACGTGCCCCGACCACCGCCGTGTTAGCATCCACTGCCACCGACACGCCAAACAGATCGCCGGTGTTGGCGTCACTGGCGGTAAGATTAGCCTGCTGCGTCCAGACACTACCACTGCCCGTAAACACATAGGCACTGCCGCAGTTGCCACCTGCCGGGCAGGCATTCGCGTAGGCTCCAATCAGGGCCGTGCTGCCATCCAGTGCTACCGAAGCGCCAAACAGATCATTGGCAGCGTCATTGGCCGTTAATTTGATTTGCTGGGTCCAGGTGCTGCCATTGCGCGTGAAGATATAGGCGGCACCACAGCTTGTCCCCGCCATACAGTCATCGCCCTGTGCACCAACCAGTGCCGTGTTGCCATCGACGGCCACCGCGATCCCAAAAAAGTCGTTGGCAGCGGCATCATTGGCGGTGAGTTTGGCCTGCTGGCTCCACATGCTGCCACTGCGTGTGAAGACATAAGCGCTGCCGCAATCCGCCCCCGCTAGACATTCGTCCAGAAAAGCCCCAACAATGGCAGTATCTCTATTTATCGAAACAGCGGTACCAAAGCGATCATCTGCCCCGCCATCACTGGCAACGAGTTTGGCCTGCTGCACCCATGTGCTGCCAATGCGGGTAAATACGTAGGCACTGCCGCAATCCGCCCCCGCGACACATTCATCACGCGGCGCACCGACTACCGCCGTATCGCCGTCCAATGCCACGCCCCGCCCAAATTCATCACCACCCGCCGCATCAAGCGCCGTTAACCGGGCCTGCTGCACCCAGGGATCAATCGTCAGGGGATACCTTGCATTCGTATCATCATAGGTATAGACCAGCCGGGTGTTTTCCAGCTTAAACTGTACGGGTACATCCTTGCCCTGTGCATCAAAAGCCATCAAACCTGAAAAAGTCAACACATCGCCCAGGTTGAGGGACTGTATACTGGCGTTTGTAGCTAGCGTGCCGCCGACATCAAAGGCAATTTCTGAAGGCGCGTACACCGTAAAACCCTGCTGCAAGCCCAGCGGGCCATTGATATACCATTCATCGTACCCAGCGCGATGCACGGTCAAACGATTCCCCGCACGGGTAATGGCTACAGCGGGTAGGTCTGAGTGCAACTGCCATGTTTCATTTGCAGTCATGATGGTCAGGGAGTTTGCCCTGACGACAACGCTCAAATCCTGAGCCGGGTTGGCAGCCGTATAACCGGCTCCGTTTGGTCGAAAATGGTAAACTGTATCCGTACCTTCGACGGTTGGGGGCGCAATAGATTTTCCCGGCCCGGTCGAAACCACTGCGAGCAGCAGGACCAGCACAACTGCTAAGTGTTTCACACGATTCTCCTCCATCTCTCGTCACACATGAACCCACTCTAGCACGCGGTGCGTCCCACCGTCATGGGATTTGTCCTGCGTGACCGGGAAAAATGTCCCGGAGAGAATTAGGACTGTGCTCAGTGAGTCGAGGGAGATAAATTGGAGTGGAACCCCGCCTACTGAAGACGGGGTCGTTATACTATCCAGACAGTATCTGGCGTTAGGCTACGGTTGGCTGTCTGACGTGAAGATATAAACGCTGCCACATTTTTCACCCGCCTCACAGCTTGTTTGAGGCGCACCGATTAGCGCAGTATTGCCATCCAATGCAACCGAATAGCCAAAAAGATCCTCAGGTGTAGCATCCGACGCAGTGAGCTCAATCTGCTGTGCAAACGGGCCTTCACTTGTCATCAAAATATAAGCTGCCCCGCAACGTTCACCGGATGCACAATTTGTACCTTTGGCTCCAATCAGAGCGGTATCATTATCCAGCGCTAATGACCACCCAAACGTTGCTCTTCCCACTTGTTCACCTTTTAGAAATCGGGCTCGTTCGTACCATATTCCGTCTTCAGGTGTGAACATAAAGACGCTGCCACAACTTGGTCCCGCGAAACAATCGTCCCCGACGGCTCCAATCAGAATCGTATTGTCATCTAATGTGACTGACCAGCCAAACTGGTCAACGTTTGAGGTTGTCCAGGCAAACTGGTCAACGGGGTCGTTACCACGGCCCTCGAGTCTGGCTTGCTGTGTCCACCTGTCATCTTCTCTGGTAAAGATATAGGCATTCCCGCAAGCAATTCCATAGTTACATTTTTCGCTTCTAGCCCCAATCAAGGCAGTATCACCATCTATTGCGACTGACCAGCCAAAGTTGTTTTGAATGTCGCTGGTTAACCTGGCCTCCTTGCGCCAGCCACGACCTTGTTTAACAAAAACATACACTGTGCCACAACCAGATCCTGCATCACAGTCGCGGTCGGGTGCTCCGACCAGCAGAGTATCACCATCCAGAGCAACTGAGGTGCCAAAACCGTCAGCGCTAGTAGCATCCGAGGCCATGATTCTGGCTTGCTGCGTCCAGTTTTCACCCTCCCGCGTAAACACATATACGCTCCCGCAATAATACCGGTATACTTCATCACAGCCTTCCCAGATAGACCCAATCACGGCTGTGTTTCCATCCAGTGCGACCGACCAGCCGAAATAAAAACTTATCTGGGGATCATTAGCGACAAGCTTGGCCTGTTCATACCAGACACCATCCCTGCGGACAAAAACGTATGCACTGCCGCATCCCCGCCGTTCCTCACAGGCATCCCCGTATGCCCCAACTAGCGCGGTGTCCCCATCCAGCGCAATTGACGAGCCAAACATATCCTCGAAACCAGCATCGCTCGCCGTAAGCTTTTGCTGCTCCAGCCATGAGTTATTATTGCCGCTGGCTCGTGCGCTGAAGGTTTCTGGATCGGTGAGACATAAGGGCATGAACGTTGTAAGGACGAAAATCGAAAACAGCCCCACCGCCAGGGGATTTAATCGTGACATATTGATGCTTCTCTTCCTAGCAACTTGTCCCAACGTCATTATACAGGCAGGGCTGAAATAAGCGCTAGTCGGCTACCCCGCCTACTGAAGACGGGGTTTTTCGGGTGGAGGAGGTGGCGTTTACTCGTCTTCAATCTCAATCACAGCGAAGTCCGTCACATTGACAACCCACTCTTCATCAATCGCCAGTTCCTCATCAAAGCTGATTCTGGTCAGAATGCCGGTGGCTGCATCGGCTTGCAAGACACTAAAGTCCTCCCGATACGCAACTTCCAGCGCTTCTTCGGCGCGTTCCTGCATCGCTTCCAGTGTCATGGTGGTGGCATCAAGTGCCCAGACCATGCAGGGTTGCAAGGGTGCGATGGGTGAGCATGCCGCGCTCATGGCGACAACTTGCCCATCCATCACGACAGCTTCCACATCGAAGGCAAACCAGATGCTGATTTGGTCGTAGGCGATGAAGTAATTGTCGAACTCCTCAGTCAATTCGGGGATGGTGTCGGTGTCTTTGCCTTCGAGTTCGAATTCAACCAGTTCGAGGTCGTCGCGATTGTCGAGAATGTTGGCGCTGGACTCCGCTTCGGCATCCACCTCTGCAAAGTCGATGGCTTCAATAACCAGCGTTCTATCCCCGGTTGCGATGACTGCCATGCTGACATAACCGAATTCTTCATCTACTTCAAACGCGGAGTCCTCACCGGCGGTCTCAAGGGCGGTCAGAATGGCATCCGAGATATATTCCGGCGGCAAGATTTCGAGGTCGGGGCAGGCTTCTTCACACCACACGGTGGCGGATTTCACGCTGGCATGGTCCACGAAGAGAGAGATGGTGAAGGTATATTCTTGCGGTTCGTCTTCGCTGTTGTCGGTATACTCGACCGACATGACGATTTCGTAGTATTCAGGCTGCTGGCTGGCCCAAAATGCCTGAGCATCGGCCAGATCATCCGGTCCCTGTGCATAAGCGGCGGGCAGCGCGGTCAGGATGGCGATGATGGTGATGAGTAGGCTCTTGATTTTCATTCGTTTGGATTCTCCCGCGTTTATGTATGACCTTGAAACGCCGGGAGAATTGCGCGAGTTCCATTCGTTTAGCAGATGTTAATGTTACGCAGAATGTGAAATACACCCGCTCCATGCCTCCCGCACCCTGAACCGCCTTCCCCTCTGTCGCTAACGCGACATCTCCCCATTCATGGGGAGAAATAGGGAGGGAGCCGATAGCGTTTCCCCCATTTATGGGGGAAATACAAAGGGGGATGGTTGCGGGTCGGTTTTACCGGCCAGTAATCTCGTGGAAGCGCTCGATGGCCTGGCGGGCGGCTGGTGTATCCAGTGTTTCGAGAGCATCCAGCGCAAAGGCTTCCAGTGTGGAATCGTACAAAAATGGAACCAACTGCGGCACCGCATCCACCACGCCCAGATCACCCAGCAGCGACATCGCGCCGCCGCGTACAAATGGCAACGGATGGTGTAACTGTTCCAGCACCAGCGGGATCATCGCCGAAATGTCATCGCCTTCCTTGTGCATCATGGTGATCATCTCGTAAACGACAAAAATATAGCCGTCTTCGCGGGTGGTCAGCAGGGCTTGCAGGGTAGGCAGGAGTTGTTCAGCGCGTTGGCCCGCCGACAGCAGTGCATAAGATGCCATCAGGCGCACCTCATCATCCTCGTCGTTCATGGCCTTGATGAGATGGGGCGTTGCATCACGGGCTTCTGTTCCCAATGAAGCGAGGGCTTGCAGGGCAGCGACACGCACCGCATTGCTGCCGTGAATCAGCACCTGCACCAGCGCCTGAACCGCCGGACCACCGATACCGTTCAAGATGCGGAAGATGCCGTAGATGGATTGTTCGTCGGTGCTCTGGATAAGGGCGAGGGTAAGTTGGGGGAGGGCAGGTTCGCCAATAGAAATAAGCTCACGAACGCACGAATCGTGATTGCCGTAATCCGATAACTGCTCGATGAGGCGGTTAATTCTAAAGCTCATTGCTGTTTTCTATGCCCTCTCGTTGAGGCGAGTATAGCACGAATCTTGGCAACGGGGTTGCAGAATTTATGATTCTTCGCAAATTTCATGCAATTTTGGGTATTATCGCCGCTTTGCCAGCGCAGCGCGGGCTTCCGGTGTAGCGATCTGTTGGAGGGCGATGGTGGCCCGCTGCCGGACGGTGCTGTCTGGATTATCCAGCATGTCACTTAATACCGGCACGACACCCGACAAATCAATGCGGGAGCTACGACAGGTATCATCCAGCATCATAATTACGGAGAAGCGCAGGTGCTTATCGGTTGTCGCCAGCAAATTGACCAGCACCACAAACGCCTCTTTCACCGCATAATTCTCTTTGAGCAGCGCCCCGGACGTATAGAGTCGCACTTCTTCGTGTTCGCTGGTGAGCATTTCTTTCAGGAATGGATGGGCCTGCATGATGCCACCTTTAATCTGCTGCAAGGCCCGGATAGCAAGCACCTGTAATTGTGGGTCGCCCAGACGCAGCACTTCCAGCAGGGGCTGGATGGCTGGTTCGCCGATACGTTCCAGTGTGGCCCGCACAGTGTCCTGAGCGCGAGGATGCCCTTCCAGCAGGGTCATGACCAGCAGCGGAATCGCCGGTTCGCCAATCCGCACCAGTTTATCGCTGGCAAGGAAGTTATCGGGGGCCGGGCCATTGAGTTCTTCAATCAGGCGATGTAAATCGGTGCTCAACAGAGTTGCTCCAGATACGCATTTTCTCAGCGAATGCTTATCAACTATTTGCGCTGCCAACAGTATACATCATGAGAAGATAGTGGCGAAGTTTTGCCTGATGGGATGGTTTATCTGGCGGACGGCATGATGCGGTTAAACATCTAAATGTGGGTTAGGGGTTTGCTAACACAGGACGCGGTGTACCGCGCCCCTCCGAAAAATACATCGCCGGAGGGGTCGAGTATACTCGACCCCAGCTTCTTTATAATCCGTACTATTTAAAATGCATCATGCTGTCGTTAATTACGTCGCCCCACCCATAAACGAGGGAGCAAATCTATGAAAAAATTACTGTTGGTGATATTTCTGTTGATTTCAGGCGTTATGCCCGCTCTGGCGCAGGATGGTGGCCCGGCGACTTTGCCCAATACCGAAACGTTTATAATGGAATCCGAAAATGTGGGCGATGAATACCTGATTTATGTGGGGCTGCCGTGGGGCTATGAGGAGTCGGAGGCGGATTATCCGGTGCTGTATTTGCTGGACCCCAATTTCCTGTTCGGCACGGTGCTGGAACAGTCGCGCCTGAATGCCAATCTGGGCGGTATTCCGCAGGTGATTGTCGTCGGCATTGGTTACAATCTGGATGGCAGCCGCCCCTTACAGGAATATCGGGGGCGCGATTACATCCCCAACAACGACTTTAATAACGCAGCCGGTACGGACGATTTTCTGGCCTTTATCACACAGGAACTCATTCCCCGTATTGATGCCACCTATCGTACCAATCCCGATGAGCGAGCTATCATGGGCTATTCATTCAGCGGGGCGTTTACGCTGTTCGCCTTTGTGAAAGCCACCGACACCTTCAACCGCTATATCGCCATCAGCCCGTCGATGCCCTGGCTGCCATTAGAATTTATTCAGTATGAACATGACATCACACCCTCAACCGTATCGCGCCCGACCGTGCTGTTTATGTCGGCGGGAACGGCGGAGGGCACGACTCCTTCGATTCAAACCTACGCGGGTATTCTGGAACGCAAAGAAATCCCCGACCTGACCGTGAAGACGGTGGAGATTGAGGATGCCAACCATTTTTCGGCGTTTGGCATCGGCATGGTGCGGGGGTTGATCGCGGCGTATGGGGAGTGAGAGATTTGCGCCCTCCCCGCGAATTCTGTGGGGAGGGTGCTCTCGCCTGTTAAACGATGAAAAGGATATAGCCTTCATCTAACTGGACTTCTTCGCCGTCCTCCATCCTGTCGATGATGGCTTTAATATCTTCCCATGAATAACCGTAATCCTGTAGCATACCGACCAGTTGACCCAGACTTAACACTTTATAGTCGTCGTCCCGCAGGTCCAATGCAACATAGGTCATTCAATCGATCTACTGCTCACGATTTTTGTGAATCGCGTTGAACACGAGCCTCAAATTCTTCTCTGGTCATTTCACGAGCGGTCTCAGACACAACATGTGTGACAACTTCACCAGTGAAGCCTTCACCCTTTTTGTAGATATGTGCTTTCAATACCCGCCCTTGAATTTTCTTTTTGTCGCCCATCTTACACTCCTTTCGTATATCAAGTATACGTCAAAAGTGGGACCGGGGGAGGCAAAATCGCGTCGCCTCAAACACCGCTGGCGCGAATGCGGTAGAGTGCCCCGGCGCGGTAGAACTGCTCGCCGCCCATATTGATGATGTCGCTGAACCAATCGCTGCCTGTCGTGTCCATATGCGTCCAGCCGCTGACGGTCAGGGGCTGGTTGTGCAGCACGGCCTGAATCAACTCCGCGCCATCCGCTGCATCTTCCCGTGTTTCACCCACACAGGCGATCTCATAGGTGACATCAATGCCAGAGCGCGGGTTGTCCTTGAGGAATCCACCGGATTGATGCCGCAACACGATAAAAGGCATGGCGATATTGGAAGGGGCTTGCAGCGTATATAAACGCCCGCTGAAGGCCGCCAGAATATCGGGGTCCGCCAGCAGGGTTGCAAAAAGTGCGGTTTCGATAGCTGTCAACATGATTTGTGGGTCTCCGTAGGGTTATAGCAGTGGTGAGCGGGAAACCAGCCGCTGTAGCGGGTGGATGAAAGCGAATGACGATTGATCCTCGGTGACAGGCATGGTATGCTTGATCGTAGAATGCCAGTCGCGGTGTTGTCGCACCCACTGGCCCTCCGACTACACAGGAGTCGAAGCATGGCTAATACTATCAAAGTTCGCAAAAACTACCAGTATTGTCTCTATCGCTGCGATAAAAAAGACGAAAAACTGCGGCACAAAATCTTCGTGGCGTCGACCATCTGGAACCACTTCATTGCCTTGCAGCGCCGTTATTACCGCATGACGGGCAAGTATATCCCACTGCATCGCATGAATAAGCATGTGCTGAAACTGCGCAAGATGAAACGCTTTGCATTGTGGCAGGATTTACACTCGCAAGCCTGTCAGGATGTATGCAGACGAATAGATAAAGCCTACCAGCGGTTCTTCAAGAGACTGTCTAAAGGTCGTCCGAAATTTAAGAGAGCTAGCAAGTACAAGTCGTTCACCTTACCACAGAAAGATAAGGGCTATCAACTGGTAGACTACAACCGCAATAAGCCGAAAGGCGATGACAAATGGACACGGGAACGTGGCATCATCCGCATCGACGGGACCCACTACAAATTTGTTCAGCATCGACCCATTCAGGGCGAGATTAAGACCCTGACTGTCAAACAGGACAGCATGGGACGGCTGTGGCTGTTCTTCAGCGTTATTGAGACCATCAGTATCAAGCAAGTCAGCACGGGTAAAAGCGGCGGCTTTGACTTTGGACTGAAAACGTTTCTCACGGACGATGAAGGTCGCGCCTGGTCTAGCCCACAGTTCTTTACACAGGGTCTGCGCAAGACATCTACCCTGCACCGCCGCTTGTCGCGCAAGGTGCAGGGGTCAAATCATCACAAACGTGCCAAGTGTGCGCTGGCAAAACACAGTGCGGATGTGGCAAACCGGCGGCGGGATTTCCAGTACAAGCTGGCTCACCGGTTGTGTGATGAATATGACATCATCTATATTGAAGACCTGAACATCGAGGGCATGAAGCAGCTGTGGGGCCGTAAGGTCAGCGATCTGGCCTTTGCGCAGTTTGTGGATATCCTGGAATGGGTGGCTTTCAAGCGTGGCAAAAAGGTGATGAAGATTGACCGCTGGTATCCGTCTACCCAAACGTGTAGTGCCTGCGATTTTGTCAATCAACAGATCACCCTGCGAGACCGGGAGTGGTGTTGTCCTGAGTGTAAGACACATCACCAGCGCGACCACAATGCCGCCAAGAATATTAAAACCGCTGGGGCATCAGCGGGCTACTAGAGCGAGCGTAAGACGCGGGGCAACCTGCGCTCTCGTGTTGACGGTAGATGCTCCG
>JAKEEQ010000453.1 GCA_022616515.1 Chloroflexota bacterium
ATTGGCGTAAAATCGCGGGCCTCTACAAAGATCACCGCATTTTCCAGAAGTGTTTCAGTAACAAATGTCTCAAGATTAAACCGGACCAGTGCGTTTTCGGGTGTATACACGTATAGCCAGTTGCCATAACGGTCCAGCGGAGGCATCTGTGCATCCAGCAATTTCGTGCGCGACTCGCCATTTAACGCTGCGCTGTACAACTCCCATTTGCCTCCGGTTTGATAACCAATAAGAATGGTCACATCATCAAGCCAGTCTAACATCACGGTATCCGGTTCAAACGGTAATTCGCCGCCATCACTCACCTGCCACTGGCGCTGCCGCTGGTAGATAAAACGGTCATCTCTGGCGAGACCATAACTCACCTGCCCCGGCCCCTGTAGTTTCCCTTCACCTGTCGCGACATCAATCGCAAAAATATTGCCAAAAAACTGCTGATTGACGGCGGCTTCAACATAAAGAGTCTGGTTGTTGCCAGACCATAAAACCGGGGTAAAGATCATGTTGGAGCTGAAGAAATCATGGGTTTCTGTGCCGTCTGTTATCACAACTTTGTAGTCATTGGTGAAGATGCGATAAATGAAGACACGATGCCTGTCAGTGGCAGTTGTGTAGTATGGAAAAAAATTTGTGTCTTGATGAAGTGTACGGCGTCGTTTGCCATCTATGCGAGTACGCCACAGAATGGAGCCGTCATTCTGGATATACATCAGATGCCCGCGCAAATAGTACACAAGAGTCGGATTAACATAGGCCGATTCAATTTCCCATTGCGTCATACCCTCTGGTGTGGTGATACTCAGGTGACGATTGGCTTCGTCCTGTGTGACCATCCAGTAATCCGGGAAATCCTCACTCCGGACTACACCAAATAAGGTACACAGGACGATAAGCGTTAGGCTGTAAGTACGTATTGATCTGATGAACATAATGATTTGCCACATGGAGTTGCTGAATGTGTCTTCAAATTATACCGTTATTGCTCGACTCGTGTGTTATACTGGCGCAAGTAAAGGAGGCGCTAAATGGATGACAAGATTGTATCGTTTGAGGATTTCAAAAACCGCCCTACTAATTGGGTCCTGGTTGCGCGGGCATTTAACCTCCCTGAAGCCAGCATATATCTTGAGATACTGAAAGATGCTAAAATCCCCTGCATATATAACCAGCACGGCAACGACAAACTTTTCGGCGTAAGCATTACCCGCGCCATTGAAATCTATGTACCTGAAGCATTTTATGATGAGGCGCTGGCTGTCCTTGAGCAGCATTAAGAACGGCTATTCAGCGCCACTGGTGTGCCCGGTACATTTAAACATTCTGCATTGATTCCCCTCAATTCCTGCTATCAAAAAACGCCTCCTTGAATAACGCGCCAAAACTCGTTGGACATGTTAAACTAGGATGAATATTTTGAAGGGAGGAAATAATGGTTTCCAAATTAAATAATTCTCTACGTCAAAATGCTTGGCTTCTCCTCACAGCGTTCGCTGCCTTTGCAGGGTCGTCGTATATCGGTTCGGTGACGGTAGACGCAGGCAGCACGACACCCGCCATCTGGCTGGCCGCGATGTGGTCCATGCTGGCGGTGGGTGCCGTGATAATTGTCCTCGTTGTGATTGAAGCCGTTAACGCAATGATGAATTAGGTTTACGAACGCGACGGGCTATGTACGACTGCGTGGCAGCCTGTCGCGTTTGTATTTCCGCTATATGTTCGATTTTCTCAACAACAGCCACCAGATCACGGTGCTGGATGAGTTCGTCGGCCATCACTTCCTGCTGCTGGCGCAAAGCGGCAATTTCATCACGCAGCAAGTTTAATTTTTCGTCGGTCTCATCACCAAACTTGCGTTTGAAGGCCATATCAAAACTGGTGTTAATGTAAGCAACCGCAATGGCAGTAAATACTGCCCCGATCATCTCAAGGGCTAAACCAGCCAGAATGTCTGAGTTCGTAAGTCCAAATGCACGTGCTACAAAGTAGCCGCCAATTTCAAAACTCAGCAGCATCCCAAAGGCGAAAACTTGAACACGCCGAAACAGACTGAGTTGACGATAGTATTGCATGCAACCTTCTCCCCATTTTTTGCGTAAACGTACACAGATAATACCCTGTCTGGGAGGAGCGGGTCTAAGTTGAGACAGGTGCTGGCATATCTCATCTTCAATGGATTATTCTTAGCGTGGGGTCTGAAGTGGGGACAGCATTTTTTGCTAGATGCCGTTCTCGGAATGTATTATGTGGTTACATCGCTCTGGCTGGCCTACCTCATCAAGCGTGTATTTAGGTTTACGGGTGATTTATTATGAGAAACAAAGTGACATATTGACGGATAGTATAGATGCTGTCCCTACGGGAAGCGCGAATGATCGTAGGGACGCCCTCTATGGCGTCCGCCAGCTCAACCACCGTATCAATTAAAGTCTTACCACCACCCGCCTTTGTCGTTATAATAGAGCACAGAATATTCAGGAAACAACCGATGACCGAAAACCCTATCGACTATAATCAAATCCGCCACCGTGTTGAGCAGCGATACGACAATCTCAAGGGATTAATCATCCATCTTGCGGTCTATTTTTTTGTCATCGCTGCCGCATGGATTATGTTCGGAACCTCATATATTCTGGGCATTCCCATTGTCCTGACCCTTGCACTACTGTGGGGTGCAGGCTTGGTCGCCCATGCTGTCGAGGCTCTGTTTGACTTCGTTACGGCTCGTACACGAGAGAATGCTATCCGCCGCGAAATTGAAATGGAGCTATATCACCGCGAGGGCCGGATTCCGAGTTTCATGGAAAAACCAAAACGACACGGCGAACGACTGCGGCTGTCTGATGATGGTGAGATTGTGACCGTTGATGACGATGAATATATGGCAGACCGGCAGTATTAAAATTCCATAACCAGCGCAGGCAAATTGCCCTGTACGCCGCTCTGGACTCTATAGCGTAAGCCGATTGGCAGGCCATGTGACAAGCCGTTACCGTGTCGAAAACGTGGAAACATCATTCCATCCAGATATTTTCATTTGCCGTGAACCGCGCAAAACCTGGATAGAATGATGGGACGATTTGCAATCCTTTGGTTAACCCTGGTTACAGACGCCTCACAAGCGCAGCAAGGAGCAAAATAATCACAGCCCCTATAAACGCAACAAAAATGTCGGCAATAGAAATTGCCCGTTGAAAGAATCGACCACTCAGTTCCATATCCAGAGCATCAAAAATATACTGCCCTACAAAGGCTCCAATAACTCCCAGAACCGTACTGACAAGCGCGTTATTCCGGTAGCTGTAGCGAAATAACAGCGCGGAAGCAGCCGTACCGGCGATAAAGGCAATAATCAGAAAGATAACTAAATCAACCAGTTCAAATGTTAACTGAATTGTCACGGATATTTCCTCCTATGTACAGTCAGGTCAACCATCTACTATAGGTGGGAAATATAAGATTTTGATAGAAACGGCAGTAGATGAAGAACTAGACTGTCTGAGTAAGATGCAACAGTATATCTGCCCACCCACGTTCATGGGCTTTCGCCATTGGTTCCGACAGCAATAAATCATGCACCAGCGTCAGTTGACAAGCGCCGGCGTGGGGATGCAGTATAACCGTGACGAGCGTGGGGCGATTGTCGGTGGCGGAGGATTGCCATGTGAATTTGAGGAGGTGGGGCGGTTCAATCACGCCATATTCTCCCATGTGACGCAGCAGGGTCCCATCTGGCGTCTGCATGTCGATGCGGAGCGTGTCGCCTACCAGCGGGTTAAGTTCCACATCAGCCACGGAGGTATTGCCCGGACACATCCACTGGCGCAGCGAACCGGCATCCAGCCACATCTCAAACACATGTTCCGGTGATCCGCTCAACGTGCGGGAAAGTTCAAATTTGATCGGGGTCCTCCTCCAAAAGTTGGTTCTGCATGGCGTCCAACCGCTTTGTCCAGAATTGGCGATAAAAATCCAGCCATTGGGTGGCAGATGTCAGTGCCTCGGCCTGCAAACGGCAGATATGCTCGCGGCCCTGCACATCCCGCTCAACCAGTCCCGCCGCTTCCAGCACTTTGAGATGTTTGGAGACCGCATTCAGCGACACATCAAAAGGTGTGGCGATTTCGGTAATGGTCGCCGGACCTCTGGATAGGCGACGCACAATATCGCGGCGCAGCGGATGGCCCAACGCAGAAAATATCTTGTCCAGTGAATAGGTTTCCATAGAATGGAATGATAGCTTTATCATGGCGGGTAATCAAGATAAGGACAAAGGAGCAACTATGCAGCAAATTCAACGCGAAGTCAACGATTTTGTGACGGAACACGAACTGCAAACGGACCCGACATCGCGACTCCTTGACCTTGTTTCGGAGGTCGGTGAGGTTGCCAAAGCGGTACTTAAGGGCAGCGACTATGGCAAAAAAGATTTTGACCCGGACCGTGAGAAATGGGCTGAGGAAGTGGGCGATGTCCTGTTTTCCTTGATCTGTCTCGCCAATTCGACGAGCGTTGATCTGGACTCAGCATTGCAGGGCGTCCTGAATAAATATCGTGAACGCATCACTATGAAAAGCGATGCTGGCTCATAATCTCGACTTTGCACAGATGACAATCTGTAATACAATAAGAGACACTTGTGACAGAAACCTTTCTCCCCGGAGACATGTATGGGAAAGAAAATCCTGGTCGTTGAGGATAATCCTGATAATCGCATTCTCATCACAGATGTGCTGACATCACTTGACTATGAAACGGTGGTTGCCGTTGATGGTGAAGAGGGTGTGAAGATGGCATCAGAAGTAATTCCTGATCTTATCCTGATGGACTTATCCTTGCCCAAAATGGATGGTTGGACAGCGACCGGACATATTAAAGCCAATCCCGATCTAACGGCAATTCCGGTTATCGCGCTGACTGCGCACGCAATGGTTGGGGATCGTGAAAAGGCGCTTCAGGCAGGTTGTGATGACTACATCAGCAAACCAATTGACCTGCGTGAACTGGCTAACAAATTACAGGAATATCTCGGATAATCATTATTCCGGCACATTAATGGCCCCTGCCTGAATTGCAGGGGTTTTTTTCGCTATGCTCGAAGAACATATCACCCAACTCATCCTTGAACTCCACCCCCAGGATTATCGCGCCCATGAGAGGCTAGTCGATAATCTTGGCGCTTATGCCGACAGCGCGGTGCCGGTGCTGGTAAGATTGCTGAAGGTTGATAATGAAGGCCGTGTTCAGTCGATTGTGCGTGCGCTGGGTAAAATCGGTCCGCTTGCCATTCCAGCCCTGATGCCGCTGCTGGACGACCCCACCCAATCAATATCAAGTCGCGCCTTAATTGCCCTAACCTACATGGGGGAACCTGCTATTCCGGCCCTTGCCGAAGCGCTGCACCATCCCAACGTCGATCATGTGGCGATGTCGGCGGCAGCAATGCTGGGGAGTATGGGGGAGATGGCACTGCCAACGCTGATTGCTAACATTGATGACGAAAATGTCAAGGTCCGCGAAGCGGTGGCGCTGGGGTTATCTGGTCTGGGTGATCTCGCCATTGATGTGCTGCGCCAGATGCTGGATGATTCAAGCCATAATGTGCGACGACAGGCGCTTGAAACCCTGCGGCGAATCGGTACACCGGACGCCCTCAAAGTCCTGCGCGAGATGCGCAACCACCCTTAGTCTTCCAGTAACGAGACGTAATCCAGAATGCTGTCCACTACAGCATCGGGCGCGACGGTTATCAGTTGATCGGTGGCAAGACCCGCGGTATCTAACAGGCAGAGCGTGTACTCGTCCGGGCTTTCCGACCAAACCTGTACAACATAGTCATCGCGATCCGGTAACGCTATCCAGAAAATGAAATTTTCTATCCCGACCCGCAGGTCCTGAAAACGCCGGTCCTTTTCGATTTGTGGGATAAGTTCCAGCATACCTTCAGCGTTGTTTTGCAAGAATTCAGCATGGGATACAAAAAACGGCATTTTCTCCGGGGCATCTGCATACAACTCGCGCGTTTTCATGCTCTTGAGTGCCCACAATTGAAGTGCTTCAAATTGTGAAATAATGTCGTCCCATTCGACTGGCATAAATGATCAACTCCGTGGCTAAACATCCCAGTGAGCTACCCAAGCACAAATGCTTTGGGCTTCCTGCTTCAACGAGCGTTGCGGGTGGCACGAAAGCCATCGCCGTCTGACACACTCTCCACAGGCGTATGCCTTCCCGCTGCACCAGCGGTAGGTTGTTTCAAGATGTTGATGGCCGCATTGTGGTCCCGATCATGCTCCGTTTTACACGTTGGACAGGTCCAGAACCGATGTTGCAACTGCAATTTCTGGTTGTGAAAACCGCATACTGAGCAGGTTTTGGATGACGGGTAGAAGCGGTCAATTCGCTGGCAGTCGGCTGCCTTGTATTCCAGCATCCGCCCGAACATCCCCCAACCGCTGTCGCTGATGGATTTGGCGAGTTTGTGGTTCTTCAGCATCCCAGACACGTTTAGATTTTCAATCTTGACGGTGTGGTACTGCTTCGCCAGATTGTGGCTCAACTTGTCGAGGAAGTCCCGACGCTGGTTGGCGACCTGCTCGGCTGTTCGCGCCAGCCTCAACCGCGCCTTTTCACGATTGGCACTCCCTTTTTGTTTGCGCGATAACTGGCGTTGCAACCGCTTCAACTTTTGCTCAGCCTTACGCAGAACCTGCGGATGCTCAATCTTCTCACCGCTGCTCAACACAGCAAAGTGCTTCAACCCCAGGTCAATGCCGATCTCACCCCGTCCATGGGGACGCGAGTCGTTTTTCATCTCGCACTGGACCGACACGAAGTAGTTCCCGGACTTGGTT
The DNA here is from genome assembly GCA_022616515.1 of Chloroflexota bacterium. Taxonomy (GTDB): domain Bacteria; phylum Chloroflexota; class Anaerolineae; order Aggregatilineales; family J027; genus JAKEEQ01. The sequence goes on from JAKEEQ010000453.1 coordinate 6,852, forward strand.
TTCGTCACGGTTACATTCTTCGGTGTGCCTGCCAATGGTCGATGAAACACCGCTTTCACCCAGCCGACTTTGGGCAGATAGATATGATTACCATCGAACTTGAACCGTTGCGGGTAGCGGATTTTCTGCTCACCTTTGCGTGATTTGAACCGAGGGTATCCAGCACGTTTCTCGAAGAAGTTTTGATATGCGCGGTCCAGATCTTCGATCTTGGCCTGCAATACCTGGCTGTCCGCCTCGCGCAGCCAGTCGAACCCCGGCGTATGTTTCAGTTGAGTGAGCTGGCGTTTGAGTTCATAGAACCCGATGTCCTGACCATGTTTGTGATAGTGTGCTTTTCGTATTGCCAATCCCCAGTTGTAGACAAAGCGGGCATGACCAAACTGCACTGCCAATGCCTGCTGTTGTTCAGCGTTGGGGTAGATAGGGTATCGAAACGCACGCCGCTGCATCACACGCCTTTCTGACTCTCGATGTAGGATTGAACCACCTCATCAATATATCATACACGGTAGATAAGAGTAACCATCTGAAGCGGCTACAGCCGGTGAAGCCCTTATATCTCCCCACTGAAGCGGGGGTACAGACTAATCCCTAACCGCTATTATACCGGATTCTTGCCAGTTAGCGACGAATTGGTTTTTTCTAAATCAGTTGCCTTAAGGCTCTTTACCCCCGTACACTATGCGTGGAATTTTGGGAGATACGTCATGATTACCATCCAGCTTCAACCGGAAGACATCGCCGGGATGCGTTTTGGCTACAGCCCGATTATCGACCTGGTGATGAGCTATCGTGTCTATAAACAACCATCGCCGCACTACCAGTGGTGGGTAGATGTCGTGCAAGCTAGGCTTAACGGCCTGCAACTGCCGTACATGGATGCTGCTATCACTGCCCAATTTGGCGCATCATTCCTGATACCCGTGCCGGATGGCTCATCACGGCATATCGCGGATGACTTTGACCGTATTCGCCAGACATCCGAAGACGCCATCCGCAAGGAAATGCAATGGATCAGAACCATTGAACCCCATTCCCGCGTACGCCAGCATTTTCTTGATGAACCCCGTGAAGCGCTTGAATGCCTTATTCGTGAAATGGGCTGCTACTGGGACATCGCCCTTGAGCCATTCTGGCGGGACATGATGGGGGTGCTCGACAACGAAATCCTGTATCGGGCGAAACGCTTTGCGCTGGATGGTGCGGACAAAGGGCTGGACGACTTAGGACACAACGGCACGTTTGCCAATGGTGTTTTGACTATCGAGAAAACGCACCTGCCATTTTTGCCATCATCCTATGATCTGGCAGGACGTGGCTTTCAACTCGTGCCAACGATTTTTAAGGGCCATGTTGGCTCCCACATCCGGCCCGATAAACGCCCGATGCTCATGTACAGCGCACGCGGCACGGGTTTACTTCAGATTGAAGACGATGATGATCCTGACGAATCGCTGCAACTGCTGGTTGGTGAAGCAAGGGCGCGGGTTCTTTATGCCCTGCGCACTCCCCGCCACACACAGGAACTGGCCCGCATCCTGAGCCTGTCATCAGGAGCCGTTTCCCAACATTTACAGCGTTTACAAAAGGCGGGTATGGTCGATTCACATCGGAGCGGCTATTACGTTTACTATCGCCTGACTCATCGCGGCGAACAACTGCTTGAATTGTTTGATTGAGGACTGGTGATCCGCACTCATCATTAATATTCGCATGTTCCCAACTATGGAGACAACTACATGATTTCTCTCGTTCGCAATCGGATTCCCGATTTGCCATCCGATTTCTGGTTTCTCTTTGCCAGCGTACTGCTGGATTGGATGGGCAAGTTCATCGCCATCTTCCTAACGCTTTATCTTGCTGAAGATCAGGGGCTGGAACTGGCCGAGATTACGCTCATTGTAACCTTGCACGGGGCGGCTTCCGTGCCTGCGCCCATGATTGGCGGTATTCTGGCCGACCGGCTGGGACGACATCGAACCACCTATCTGGGCTACTGGCTGACGGCTCTGTCATTGCTACTGCTGGGATTTTCACCAACTGTCCCGGCAATTATCGCTGCCGCCATATTACTTGGTTTCATCGCTGGCCTCAATAGACCTGCTCTGAGCGCCCTTATCGCCGATGTCGTGCCCCCGGAGCAGCGTAAAACGGCCTATAATCTCAACTACTGGGCTATCAATATCGGAGCGTTAATTGCGCTGCCACTGGCCGGATTTTTAGCCAGCGTGAATTACATCTTGCTGTTTTTGGGGGATGCCCTGACCGCCTTTCTCGCTGGTCTGCTCATCTGGCGCTTTGTCAATCCCGACCATAGGACTGCGGCGTCTCCGGTTCGCCAATCGCATAGGAATATTTTCGGCATTTTCAGTGACCGTTTGATGGTGGGTATCGCTGTACTGACGTTCTTGTTTTCGACTGTTTTTTTCCAGACGCAACTAGCCCTGCCACTGGATATGAATGCCACTGGTATCTCCGAAGTTGAGTTCGGAGCCATCATGGGCATCAATCCCCTCATAATTGTACTGTTCCAACTGCCGTTGACGGGGTTGATGCGGCGCTGGTTTAGCCCGGTGGTGCTGGCAGGCGGGGCATGGATGTTGGGCCTGGGCTTTGGCCTGACAGCGCTGGCAAGCGAATCATCGGGTTATGCAGGCACAATCGCTATCTGGACGATTGGTGAGATGATGTTTTTTCCGACGGCGATGTCACTGGTCTCCGAAATCTCACCGGACGAAAAACGCGCCACCTATCAGGGTCTGTTCTTGACAGTCTGGCGTCCGACCTCGTTTATTGGTGTTGGTCTCGGTGGTATTGTGCTGGAGCAGTTTGGAGCATCAACGCTCTGGGGAATCTGTTTTGTAATCGGGGTGATAATGACCATCGGCTTTCTGGTTATTGGCAAAGCCATTCAGAATCGCATCGCTCCGGCGGCAATTGCCCCACAGGCTGCGTAACTAATCCATTGCCAGATGGTAGGCGATTTCTTCAGCTTTGGTGCGGCGTGTCCAGAACCCGGCACTTAACGAGGCATGGACGTGCTCACCGGGCAGAAAGCGCCGCACAGCCACCGCCTTGTTGCCTTTGAGATCAACATAATACAGCGCGATGGCCCCGCCATCAGGTTGGCTCCATTCCTGAATAACAATATCGAGATCATCACTCAGCTTGTGATGAGCACCACCCACCGCAAGCTGCCACATATTTTCCGGCAGCCACAGGAGATAATTGTTCACGCGCAGGATGTTCTCGCGCATACCCATTTTGGTGAGGGGTCCCCAGAAGCGGTAAGGGGGATAGGTGACCGCTTCACCCAACGCCTGCCGGATGACGTCAGGATTGAGTTCAAGGTCTGGTAAATCTTCAGGCTGACCCAACAGCCACCAGCCGCCCTGAACCTCTGCCATATCAAGCAATGATCCCAGATTGATATTGCCACTGCGGAAGGCATCAGCGGGCAAAATGACTACAGGAATGCCATAACCCGTAAAACGGGCGAGTGTATGGGTATCCATCGTTCGCTCAATATCGAGCACAATGATACAGCGAATCGAACCATCACGACGCAGCAGGGTTATATCGGCTCGCCCAAGATCGGTTTGCATATTCTCCACAATGGATGTCACATCCAGCAAAATATTTGCCGAAAATGTATCACTGTTTACGGTCCATGAGACATATGCTGGCTCTCGCAGTACCATGAGCGTACCCAGCGACAGCACCAGCCATTTACCAGCTATGGCATGGGCTACCTCTTCTGGGGTACAGTTAGAGATGTTCTCATGAGCATAGTGATGTTGATTGATGTTGCCTTTTTTCGCAATCATTGGCCCATCACAGATTGGACAGATATAGCCATGTGCACCACGTTCTGCCATCGCGATAGGGACCGGACGCCCATTTGGAGCCAGTGCCCAGCCATACATTGGTTGTGAAGAGCTTTGTCGCCGTCGCCTAACCATGCGTCTCCAATTCGGGGCAGATTTCACTGTCGCTTTTATTGTACCGCAAAACGCCGGAGGCTCGCATAGCAAACAGACGCAGTATGGCGACATGCAAATCATCAATGATGAGTGCATTGCGGCTCATGATGGACAGCACCCCAAGTACATCGCCATTATCCGTGATAGGCAGGCCGAAGTATCCTTGAATGTCCATGACTTTCAAGGCCGTGGCCTGTGGATAAAGCGATTGCACATGCATGGGAATATAAATAATGTCACCCTTGCGGAGCACACTGGCACACGGAGAAGAGGCCAGGTTGTGCTCATAGTCGCAGCGGATTTTACCGTCTTTCCACATTGCTGTGACTGTGCCATCCGCCCTGATAATGGACACCGCATTACAATTCAGGAAACCTGCCACTTCATTCAACATGTTTTCCAGGATGACGGGTTCACTGCCCAGCACCATCATCATTTCCTGCAAAGATTTGTACTGGTCTATCGGCGTGAAGTAGGCAATCAGGTTGTATGCACTGTCATTCTCAATGGTAAGCTGCATCCACTTAATTCGCCGCTCCCGGTCATAGAGAGGAATCTGAAGTGATGACGTTTCCCCGGTCCGCTTGACCGCGGTTAACTGCTGTCGCAGGCGTACATGTAGATGATGGGGGGTGATGTCGAAGATGGTGCGGTGTCGTCCGGTTGTGACAAATTCATTGAGCCGTGCATAAGTAGCAATAAAATATCCATTGGCACCGAGCACTGCTATACCAATCGGCGCTTGAGCCAATAACGATTCAAACATGTTCTTTTCGCAGCCTCGATATGATACCTCAGGTGACATTGTAAAAGACGAATTGCCAACCGTCACGTAAACCAAAGTTGTATTTTGAGAACCGTATCCTCCGCTGACAGTTCACGGTAATCGCGGCAGGGTGTCTTTACTTATCCGGGGCTGGTGTGCGGGTGTTGCGCGGAGGCAGCAGCACGGTTGGTGTGACGACAATGGTCGGAGTATTGGTCACGGTTGGCGTGCTGGTTGATGTAAACGTGGTGGTTGGCTCCGGCGTGTTGGTTAAAGTAGCCGTCGGTGTGCTGGATGGGCCAACGGTAGGTGGTGGTAATGTTGGGGTATTGGTCTGCTGGATAGGGCTAGGCAGCAGAGTTGGAACGTTACCGTTGGTTGGCGAAATCAAAAGCGCCGCTGTGGGCGACGCTTCAGTGTTGCTTCCAAACTTTTGGTCTTCGGTATCTGGTGCCTCCACCGTTGCCGCCGCCTCTGACGTGGGTTGATTGGTTGGCTGGATCAACCCATCTTTAGTAAACGTTTGTGAAGCCTGTATTCGCTCCGTACCCAGCCGGTACTCCTGATTATTGATGTTGATATTCAACCCGCGTGCATTGGTGGTGCGAATGGTGATGCTTTCGTTGGCAGTGTATTGTACACCACTCCCCGGCGGCAGCACGCCCTGATACTGGACCACACCGTCTACTGTCACGCTGATCCACAGCCGTTCTTCAGCTAACGCTCTGATAAACAACTGATCTGAAGTGCGCAGGTCCGGGGTGGCCTGAGTGGGCGGTTGCAGTTCAATGCCGGGTTGGGTGGGTTCAATGGTGACCGTTGCACTGGGGTTAAACTCAACAATGGGGGCCGGGGCGTCTTCCGGTTCGTTGTCATCCGCGGTTGCACTGTTAATTGCTACGTAAATCCCCCCAATTACCCCGACTGCCAGTCCACCAGCCACCAGCAAAATACCAATCGAACGCAAAGCACGACCCACAATGCCCTGCGAACGCTTGCTGTCCGCGTCAAATCCCATTGTCTGAGCCGGGGTCGCACCATTTAAGTTCATCGTTTTCGTTGACACCAGCGTAGGCGGCATATACTCTTCTGTATCTTTGCGCCGTCGCCGTCCGCGTTTGCCTGATTGGCTGGCATCGACTGCCGCATTATATTGTTCAAGGACTGTTTCAGGATTCAGCCCGGTGTTGTAGGCATAATTCCGCAAAAACCCCCTGAGTTGAAGAGCGTTATCCGCCACAAAAGAGAAATCTCCCGCCTCCATCGCCTCCAGAAATTTGAGCCGGATTCGGGTTAAACGTTCCATTTCTTCAAGGGAAATTTCTTTATGTTCGCGTGCCTGGCGGAGGCTTTCACCAAATGTTCTTAAATCATCCATAAATATTCAACAGCACTGGTTATCACATCGCACAATATTAACACAAAAGTGGGCATCGTCGAGACACCCACCCTGTCAGCAGTATAATCGGTCAGCAAACGGAGGTTTCTACTCGCCGTCTTCGCCAGTCAGTTCTTCAAATGGACTGTATTCGTCTTCGGTTTCCATCTCATATTCTTCGACTTCATCGACCATATGAGCTTCCACAATCAGATCACTGACATCTTCGCCCGCTTCCCGCCGGGCAAGATATTCGTCCAGCTCTTCCTCACGAACGACAATGACTTTGACGGTGGGCGCGAGGTCCTGCCCCATGCGAATCTGGACGTCGTATTCGCCTAATTCGCGGATAGGCCGCTCACTGATACGACGGCGGTTGATGTCAATGCCGGTGACTTCAAGCAGATTGTGGGCAATGTCCATATTGGTGACCGACCCGTAGAGCTTGTTGTTGCGCTCGGCGCGGCGTCCGAAAACCAGTTCAGTGCCATCAATCTTCCCTGCCAGCGCCACAAGCTGTTCGTTGAGTTCGTGGCGGCGCATCGCTGACTCTGCCACGAGATTTTCATGACGAGCAATGGCTGCTGGTGTTGCCTTGACGGCTTTGCCCTGTGGAATGAGGAAATTACGAGCGAACCCGTCTGCCACATCCACGATATCTCCGGCAACACCGTGCATGTACACGTATTCTTTGAGGATGACCTTCATTGTCTTTTTACCTTCTTTGCCAAGTTTGTGGGCTGTATAGTAGCAAAAAGCCAATCGCCTGACCAGAGCTATTCCATACAGACTTCTAATCGAGCATTTGCGATGATTTAACTTCTGTTGGATTATACAGGTTTGATCCAAATCAGGACACGTCTGGCTACCGGTCGGCGGTGTTGTGTTCCCCGATGATATTAAGCAGGCGGAAATAGATTATGCCAGTCCAACCTCTCCTCTGGCTTTAGCATCCTCTTTCAGTATTATTAAATAGCGAGGAAACAAGTCATTACACGGGAATGACTTTCGCGGTACAATGTGTGGACAAACCAAACGATTGTTGCGATTGTTTGCAACAGGGGCACAGATGAATTTAGATGTAGTGGCAAATGTTCTGCCTTTTTTATTTTCAATATTTATTATCGTTGGCCTCACACGGTTTATCTGGATACGACGCAAAACTCGCGGTGCGCTGCCTCTTACCTACGCGGCCCTTGCTCAACTGTGGTGGATTACCGGTTATATTTTCGAATTACTTGGTGATAACCTGGCATTAAAGTTATTTTTCGACGATATTCAGTGGATTGGCACCGTTGCGTTACCCCTCACCTTTCTTGCCTTTGTCACCGAATACCTTGACCTAAAAGTTAAGCCTTGGGTATGGCGTGGTCTAATTAGTGTTGCCATTACCTTTTTGGCAATGGTCTTTACCAATAGATGGCACGAGTGGATCTATCACAGCGCTCGCTACCTTGACCGCGAACCATTTAGCATCATCACCTACGATTATGGTCCCGGTGTCTGGTTCATCTACATTTTCAACTACCTTATCGTTGCTTATTGTGCCGTTGTGATGACTGAGAAAGCACTCACCGCCAACCGTCTGCAACGTCGCCAACTAGGGTTATTTCTGTTGGCGCTTGTAGTTGGCATGGTGGGCGGCATCTTAAGCATTTATGATGTCTTTGGAACCATCCAGCGTGACCTTTCGCCCTACTACTTTATCCTGACCGATTTAATTATCATCTGGGCACTTTTCCGCTATTCTGCGCTTGATCTAATCCCAATTGCACGTAGCAAATCGTTGAAAGTATCACTGATCCTGTGATTGTATTGGATAATCAGGATCGTATCGTCGATTTCAACACCAGTGCCCGTCAGACATTCAATTGGGATCATACGACAATTATTGGACAACCATTTGAGTCGGTAGTGCCTCATATGGATGAAGTCACAAATCCCTACAGCACTAAAGACCGGGATCGCACCGAGCTAATGCTCCATATCCCGGCGAAAGGCGAAAGGATTTATGACCTTTTGGTATCGCCTCTCATTGATAACACAGAGCAACTAATAGGGCGGGTCTACGTCTTGAGAGATATTACAGAGTCGAAAGCCATTCAAGCCACGCTTCATGCACAGGCGCGACTCATTCACTCTATTTCAGATGTCGTATTTTCGGTAGACATAGATGGCATCATACAGACGTGGAATCCCGCTGCCGAGCAGACTTATGGTTGGGTGGCGGATGAGGCAATCGGAAAATCGTGGAAGGAAGTTCTCAAGCCCGAAGACGACATATTTGAAAATGCTAAGATCGAGCCGAATTGGTCCAGAAACACGATTCACCATCACAAAAATGGTACTGATGTTGCTGTCTGGTCAACGGTCAATGTTCTGCTCGGCAGCCGATATAATCCGGTAGGAATGGTTGCTGTCAATCGCGACCGGCGTAAACAGGAACTGCTCGAAAAGCGTGAAATGGACCTCTTACGGGAGCGAGAACGTAGTTTTGTATTGCAGGAATTCATTTCGGACGTATCCCATGATGTGCGAACACCCCTGACCATCATGCAAAATGCACTTTACCTGTGGCAGCACGGCAAAAACACTGAGAAACAGGTAGAGACTATTGACCGGCAAATTGCTCAGTTGACTAAGATTTTTGATGATATGTTAAACATGTCTCGACTGGATAAATCCGAAGACTTTTCATTTGAATTGCATGACATTAACGCTATTGTCGCCCGCGTTATCCATGAAAAGCAGCCTATGTATCGCCTGAAAAAGCAGAACTTACAATTTGAACCTCAAGGGGACCTGCCAGCTATAAATTGCATCGGTCATTATGTGCCACATGTCTTCACCAATATACTGGACAATGCCATCGTCTACACGCCAGAAAAGGGCAGCATTCACATCACTACAGGTCAGAATGAAGACAATATCTTCGTAAAGTTCAAAGATTCTGGTCAGGGCATTGCAGATAACGATATGCCATACATCTTTGATCGTTTTTTCCGGGGAGATCAGGCTCGCAGCAGTTCCACGGGTTCTTCGGGTCTCGGCCTGTCCATTGCAAGGAAGATTGTTGAACTGCATCAGGGAAAAATCGAAGTGGAGAGTAACCTGCAAGGTACGACGTTTGTTGTGTACCTGCCAATTCAATAGTTAATCGTGGTAAATCCTCAGATAAAACTGCGCTAAGCTTTCAGTTTAACGCCCGCCATAGACGCCTTACGAAATCCCTCCTATAGTCACAACATCTGCTTACCTATTGGGAGGTTCTATGAAAAAGTTCGCTGGTTTAACACTCGTTTTGGTACTGCTACTGGCGCTACTGCCGCTTCCGGCAGTGGATGCGCAGGGCGGTTCTACATTGACCATCTATTCTGGCCGCAATGAAAACCTGATAGGTCCTCTGATTGAACAATTTGAAGAGGATACGGGGATTGAAGTTGAAGTACGTTATGGCGATAGCGCCGAATTGGCCCTGCAACTGATTGAAGAAGGCGAAAACAGCCCTGCTGACATCTTCTTTGCACAGGATGCCGGTTCACTGGGTGCTGTAGCAAACGCCGATTTATTCGATGAACTGAGTGAAGACATTCTGGATCTTGTTGAGCCGCGTTTCCGTTCAGAAGACGGCCTGTGGATTGGCCTCAGTGGTCGCGCACGGGTTTTTGTTTATAACACCGAGGCACTCAGTGAAGAAGACCTTCCTGCCTCAATTCTTGACTTTACCGCTGAAGAATGGTCTGGGCGTCTCGGTTGGGCACCTACCAATGGTTCGTTTCAGGCGTTTGTAACTGCCCTGCGATTGACCGAAGGCGAAGAGGCCGCCGAAGCCTGGATAAATGGCATATTGGAAAACGACGCTCAGGTGTATCCCGATAATACGTCCATCGTGGCTGCGACCGCTTCTGGTGAAATTGATGGCGGGTTTGTCAATCACTACTACGCCTATCGCCTGCTGAGTGAAGACCCGGATGCACCAGTTGCCAACTATTTCTTCCCGGATGGCGATCTTGGCTCAATCATCAACGTTGCCGGGGCGGGCATTCTGGATAGTTCCGAAAACAAGATTCTGGCCCAGCGTTTCTTGCTGTATGCTCTCAGTTTGCGTGGGCAGCAGTATTTCGTTGACAATACCTTTGAATATCCACTGCTGCGCTTCGGCGAATTTGAACTGCCGCAGAACCTTCCGCCGCTGGAAGAGATTGAAACGCCTGTGCTAGACCTGTCGGCGCTGGACGACTTACAGACGACGCTTGACTTGCTGGAAAGCACAGGCGCACTGACCAGCGAATAGCACTACTCACTTTGTATTGAGGCCGTGTCGCATATGACGTGCGGCACGACCCTCTTTTCTTTTGATACACGAGCGCCCATAATCCTGAAGCCAATCCCCGGTTTACTGACCTTGAAATCAACTGGAAATAGCTCAATCTTCCCTCTGAGTTAGTGGCATTTGACACTCTTCACTACCACCCGTGAGATGTATAATTTTTCACGAATTAACCTCATGTTGTGTTAGGAAAAAACATGCTTTTAGAAGGTAAAATCGCGATTATTACGGGCGGAGCTGCCGGTATTGGTAAAGCCACTGCCGAAAAATTCGCCGCCGAGGGCGCAACCGTCATCATCTGCGATATGGCTGAAGACTCCGGTAAACAGGTTGCCGGTAGCATTGGTGGGCGCTTTGACAGGATTGATGTGAGTGATTATGCTGCCATGAAAGCGTGGGTGGACGGCATCGTGCAGGAATACGAGCGCGTTGATATTCTGGTGAACAACGCTGGTATCTTGCGCGACGGCCAGCTTGTTAAATACAAAGACGGCGAAGTGATTGGCATGATGAGCGAGGCCGATTTTGACGCGGTTATCAACGTCAATCTCAAAGGCGTCTTTAATGGGACACAGGCCGTTGTTCCTTATATGATTGCACAGGGCGGCGGTGTGATTTTGAGCGCGTCATCGGTGGTCGGGCTGGATGGTAATTTCGGGCAAACCAACTATGTCGCCACCAAAGCCGGGGTAGTCGGCATGACCAAGGTCTGGGCACGTGAATTAGGCCGCTATGGTATTCGTGTCAATGCGGTTGCACCCGGCTTCATCGAGACGGCGATGGTAGCAGGAATGCCCGAACGTATTCTGGAAGGGATGGTTAACAAGACACCGCTGCGCCGTATGGGTAAGCCAGAAGATATTGCCAATGCCTATGCGTGGCTGGCCTCGGATCAGGCCAGTTTCATCACCGGACATACCCTGCGGGTTGATGGTGGCGTGGTCGTCGGCACGTAACAAGACACTTCAGGAGAGTGAAGCGGGTTGGTGGCAGGCATCAGCCCGTTTTTTTGTTGTGAACGCTTTATGTGAAATGAAAACATGTTCCCTCCCCATGCATGGGGAGGGTTAGGGAGAGGTTAGAAAGGGCCAAATTCCAACATCTATTTCATATGGAGCGCTGTGAATATCGTAAAGCGAAAAAACATCTGCTACCTGAACGATAGCAGATGCTTGTTAACCCTCACGGATGGGTTTTGACGATATTCTCCAAACCCGTGATGCACTTTCACTATATTCTGGACCGTAAGTCTTTAAAAGTTACATATGTCACAAGGTTTATGTGCATTATAAGAAGTGGGCGAGAGGCACTGGTAGTGTTATGCTTGTACAGAACATCGCTTTGCATCAAGGTTAATATTTAATGATCAAACGAGTACTCTTGATTTCCTTCATTGCAGTTGGTGCTCTCTTTATTCTTTGGGGAGTAACCAGTACCAGCGCACAGGGCGATGATGAGAGGGAATATGTCGGGGCACGCGAATGCAGTTCGTGTCACCGTGACCTTGCTCGTAGCCATGAGGAAAGCCCTCATGCACTTGCTCTAATTGGAGACCGCAGTACCGAACTCTGGCTTGCGGACTTTGAGGCTGGTGAAGACGTGCGCACCGTTGCGCTTCCCGGAGAATCGGAAGCACGTGCGTTTGACGAGGATGACATCGCCTATGCTATGGGCAGCGGGCGCTATGTCCAGCGTTATGTGTCGGAAGTTGACCGGGGCGAATATGTGGTACTGCCCGCCCAGTGGAACACCATAACCGGCGAGTGGCAGCCCTATGGCCCGGTGGAGAACTTTCCTGATGATCCCGCTTATGATTTCGGTTTTAGCTGTGGTGCGTGTCATACAACAGCCTACGAGGCGCGGCGCGTACGCTGGGAAGATGACGGGGTTCAATGTGAAGCCTGTCACGGTCCCGGCAGCGTCCATGTTGAGGAAGCGGAAGATGCCGGTAACAGCCCCAGCGACCGCGAATTAGAGGACGTTCGAGAAGCTATCGTGCTCAGTCCTGACCCGCAAATCTGCGGTCAGTGTCACAGCCGGGGCGTGGAACCGGAAGATATGCATCCCTTCCCCGTTGAATACCTGCCGGGTGGCGACCTGCTTGATGAAGATGTTTTTCAAATATTTCCTCCCGAAGACGAAACTTACTGGTGGGCGACCGGACATGGCGCAATGCCGAACATGCAGTTTAACGAATGGGTTTATTCTGGTCATGCCAATTCGCTGGCAGCGGTTCAGGAGAGCGACGGGGCTGTCGATGAGTGTTTGCAGTGTCACAGCGCGGATTATCGTTTCACCGCTGAACTCATCACTTTGCACGATGAGGGGGACCGCGAAGGCGATCCACCCGAACTGCCCACCCTCGAAACGGCTCAGTTTGGGATATCCTGCGTAACCTGTCATAACCCGCATGCTGAAGACGCCGTCGCCTACCTGGAAGTTGATAGTTATACCCAATGTGTGGAATGCCACAGCGACCCCGATCCATCGGATGGTATACACGAGCCGGTCCAACAGATGTTTGAGGGGGTTGCTCTGGTAGAAGGCGTCACGGCGGTGGCATCTGCCCACTTCACCGCCGAGGATGGCCCGGAATGTTCCACATGCCATATGCCGCGCGTTCCGGCAGACAGCACGACGCGCTCATCTCATTCGCTTGATCCCATCACGCCGGGTGAGGCTATCGAAGGTCTACAAGATACCTGCTCGACCTGTCATGGTGAAGAAATTGAGGCCGCTGGCTTGCAAGGGTTCCTTGACGATGTGCAGGGCTTAACCGCCTCACGTCTGGAAAACATCCACAATACACTCAGTGGTGATGAGGCAGAATGGGTTAATCAGGCAGTGATGTTTGTGGAACGCGATGGCAGTCTGGGTGTCCACAATTTCTCCTATACAAACCGGCTGTTGAGCGCCGTTGAGACCGAATTGGACATTGCTCTTGTTGAGATCGCTCAAGACCAACCATCAGCCGAAGACGTTATTGACGAAATCGAGGAAGATGTAGAAGAGACTCCCGCTGACGAAGACGTTGAAGACGAAGGCGTCGCCAATACAGCCTATGTGATTATGGGATTGGCACTGCTGCTTGTACTGGGGGCTGCCTACATGTTCTTCTTCAGGAAGACCGGGGAGGAAAATCATGCGTAGACGAATCGTAGCATTCCTCATGGGGGCTGGACTGGTGCTTATCTATATGAGCTTCTCACCGGCTCAGTCGAGTGCGGAAGACATCGTTTTTGAGCATCCCGCCATCCCTGCACAGGATGGTGGAGACGGCGACGACATCAATGTCACCGGCGACAACAGCTACTGCTTGCTGTGCCATTCGCGCGAAAACTTCGTGCTGGAGCTTGAAGGCGGGGGCCAACTTGACCTGCATGTATCGCCGGATGCGCTGGCAAACTCCGTCCATTATGAACTTGGCTGTGTGGATTGTCATGGCGAGGATGCCTTCCCCCATGTTGGTGAACCTCCCACCGATGCCCGCCTGTACAGCATTGCAACCACGACTATCTGCACGACCTGTCACGAAGAACAAGGGGAAAGTCTGGTAGACGGCGTACATGCTCGTGGTTTGGCGAATGGCAATCTGCGAGCCGCGGTGTGTACAGACTGTCATGGTGCACATGATGTTCAAGAAATCGAAGACGAGCCGCAACTGGCGGCGCAAGTATGTGGGACCTGTCACACTACTGTCTTTGCCGAATACGAACAGAGCGTTCACGGTCAGGCACTGCTGGTAAACAATGACACCAACGCCCCGACCTGTATCGACTGTCACGGTGTACATGGTATTAACACGCCGACCACCGCACAGGCTCGCAACCGCTCACCGGAGTTGTGTGCTAAATGCCACGCCGATGAAGACCTGATGGAAGAATACGGCATCACGACCAATGTTTTCAACAGTTACCTGTCGGACTTTCACGGCACAACGGTGGCGATGTTTGAACAGGCTGATTCCAATGTTGCCACCAACAAGGCAGTTTGTTATGACTGTCATGGCGTTCACAACATCACGCCTGCCGACGACTCCAAGAGTCAGGTAGCCAAGGAAAATCTGCTTACCACATGCCAGCAGTGCCATCCCAACGCCACCACCGATTTCCCCGATGCCTGGGTTGGTCACTTCGAACCAACCGCCGAGGACAATCCTCTGATATTTGGCGTGAACTGGTTCTACAGGCTGCTCATTCCCACTGTGCTTGGTGGGTTCGCGGTCCTCGTGGCTTCTGATATCTTTAGCAAGGGACGACGCGCCCGCTCCGGCCAATCTCATGCGCACACCGACGAAGGAGGCGACAATGGTGACGAATAAGAAGGCTTACACTCGCTTCAGCGCCAGTGATCGTATGGAGCATTTTGTGCTCATTATTTCGTTCACGATGTTAGGCGTGACCGGTCTGCCACAGCGTTACGGCGAATTCGAACTCGCCAAACAGCTTATCGACCTGCTGGGTGGTATTGAAAGTGTGCGTGTCATGCATCGCTTTTTTGCCGTGATGTTGATGGCAGTCTCTATCTATCATGGTGGTGCGGTCTCCTACAAACTGTTCGTGCGTCGCGTCCGTCTCAGTATGATTCCATCACTGACCGACCTGCGCCATGCCTGGCAGTACTTTCTGTACAATCTTGGCCTGCGCAAAGAACATCCAAAGATGCCGCGCTTCAATTTTGGCGAGAAAGCCGAATATCTAGCGGTGGTCTGGGGTACGATATTGATGGTCATCACCGGATTCATGTTGTGGAATCCGGTGGTCACGGCGCGTTACATATCCGGCGAAGTGATCCCGGCGGCACGTGCTGCCCACAGTGCCGAAGCCTTTCTTGCCATTGCGGCTATTGTTATCTGGCACATGTACAACGTCCATATTAAACGCTTCAATCGTGCCATCTTCACCGGGAAGATTAGCCACGAAGCGATGGAGGAAGAGCATGCACTGGAGTTAGAAGACATTGAACAGGGCCGCGTCTATCAACCGCCGCCGGTGGAGGTTATGCTCAAGCGCCAACAGGTCTTTACGGTTTACGCCGCGATGATGACAGCTATCCTTGCCGGTGGCCTGGTGTATTTTGTGTCGCTGGAAGATACCGCGATTGAAACGGTGCCACGTCAATCCTTCGAGCAGATTAACGACATTGATGTTACAAAAGGCAATGCCACACTTGGTGAAATCGTTTGGCTAGAACAGAACTGCCACTCCTGTCACGGTGAGACGGGCGAAGGTGTTTACCCCGTACTGCCGCTGGCGCAAACGACATCTGACCCGCAGGCATTCGCGATTGCCATCCGGCGCGGCCCGGCGGATATGCCCGGCTATCCGGTCAACCAAATCAGCGACGAGGAAATAGCCCACTTGTATGTGTGGCTGCAATCGCTGGATTAAACTGCAAACGAAGCTTCAAGACAGTTGTGGTGAATGTCACAACTGGCGGTGGCGAAATATCGACTGATGGAGCAGTTTCTACACTTACCCCCTCTGTGTCTCCCCCGCTAACGGTTGGCGGGGACATATTTTATAGGGGGTGGGGGTACATTTTCACCTCATCAGTCAATATAATACCTGTACATTATCATCGTCTCCACGCTTATTAATAGAATACTTAGCTGTATAGTAAAGTCCTCAAGCAACCTTTCATTGAAATTTGTTTTGTGTTAAAACTAGATATATATTCAAGTTCAGCAGGTATCCTAATATTTCCATGGCCCATGATGTTGAGAAACTGATGCCATTGTTGTTACTGATTGAAGATGAACCAGACATCATAGACGATCTCACCAATCTGCTTCATATTCGTGGCTTTGACGTTGTTTCTGCCCAATTTGGGCAGGACGGATTACAAAAGGCAGACCAATTTCAGCCTGATATTGTGTTGTGTGATATTCAACTCCCCGATATAGACGGATTCCAGATCCTATCTCTGTTTCGACACAAATTTCCACATGTTCCATTTGTTTTTCTGACGGGCCTCACATCCGACGAAAATGTAAATCGTGGCTTTGAACTTGGCGCAAACGGCTATTTAAAGAAACCCGTCGCGGTGCATGATCTTTTTTCGACGCTCGGTGAGTTTTTTGACAATGACTGAACGAACGTGAAAATTCGTTAATTTTTATCTCAATCCATCACAAATAATGCTAGAGTGTTAGCATCACTGAATTTGTATACGCCACATATATCGAGTCGCCGCTTGGACCGTGAGTTTATTTTTGAACCGATGATGGAGCATAAGAACACACAAAGTGACATCTGGCAGTTACTAGACCTGCATCCTACTCCTACGGCAGTGGTTTCCATTCCCGCCCAAATATGTCAGTACACGAACTCAGCATTTCAAAAAATCTTCGGTATCAACACAAAATCAGAGATTTCATTGAAGGACCTCCTGCATCCAGACGACGAGATTAGCTTTGAAATGGACACCCAAAATGTGCGATTGCAACATCAGGATGGCAGTTATCGTCTATACGAGATCACACGTAAAGCACTCTCCGGGAAGCAGTTTCTTATTACTTTGCAGCCGTCGGCAACCACGGCAATTGATCTTGACATCCTGGATGCGTTTCCGGGAATAGCAATTGTCGCGTTTG
>JAKEEQ010000454.1 GCA_022616515.1 Chloroflexota bacterium
ACCATCCAACAGCTACTCGACCATCGCGCCGGACTGGAAACCTATCACGACGCGGCGGGCGACTTTCAACCCATGACCCGTGATGAAGCACTGACCATCATCCTCAACACACCGTTGATAGGTTCTCCCGGAGCCTCCGAATCATACTCCAACAGTGGCTACACCCTGCTGGCTATCTTGATTGAAAAAGTGTCCGGCATTGGTTATCAAGACTACGTTCACCAGCATGTGATCGATCCGCTCGGCCTGACAAGCACCAGATTCTGGGGAGAAGATATTGACCCTATCGCCAGCACCCGCAATCGCAGCAATGGTTATGGGAATGCCAGCCAGTGGGATTATAGCTGGGTGTTGGTCGGCAACGGCGGGATGGTCTCAACCACCCATGACCTGCTTACTTTTGCGCGTGGGATGGCGGCTGGCGCAATTTTCGACGGGAAATTGGCCGGGTTGGATGCTGTTGACGGCGAAATTCTGGCAGCAGGCGGCGGCGATGCCACCGATTATGTCGGCGTGCTGATCTACGACTCGGAATCGGACTCAGCCCTTATTCACCTGACCAACCAGCTCACCTATGACGCCGAGTCGGTCAGCATCCGTATCTACTTCGCTATCCAGGGCGAGGAGGAACTGCCCCTGCCGCCCGAAACATTACCCGTTGATGGCGAACAGCTTGAACCACTCAGCAGCGTTTATTCTGAGTCGGACGGCAGCACCATCAACGTTGAGGCCACCGAAAACGGCCTGCTGGTGGGCGCAGCCGGGCAATCCGCCGTTAATCTGCTAACCGGACAAAGCGACCCGCAGTTAGATGCTATCAATACCCAAACAGAAGCAATCATTGAGGCGGCAGCCGCCGGGGATTATTCTTTGCTGGCGGACGGCGTTGGTTCCGGTTCCGAAGCCGAACTGGCTGGGCTGTGGAATAATCTTGTTACACAAAATGGGATATATGAGTCGGTCACGATTCTGGGCGCGACGTTCAACCGATTTGAGGAAATCGACGTGCTGTTTCGCCTCAACTTTGCGGATGGTAAGCAGTACATCCGCTGGACATGGGCGGATGATGAGATTGTCAACTTTGAATTTCTGGCAGATGCTGAATCAACAATCGAATACCTCTACCTGCCCGTCAATTCTGGCTTTGCGACCTTCTCATTAGACAATCCAGACATGCCCATCCTTCACTTTGGCGACGATGACACGCTGACCATCGGGGATGTGGTGTTGAGCAAGAAATAGGCGCGGCGTAAAAGTCGCTCTCCATCAAGGAACAGCTTACAGAAGGGTCTTCGTAGGGGCGCTCCGGTGTGAGCGCCTGTTTAGTAACATTCCCCTCTCATCTATTTATCGCTACAATGGGGCACATTATTGTGTGAGAGCGGGGCGTACATGCAAATCCGAGTGTATGAAGAACTGATGATGAATGCCTGGGTATCATTGAACGCGCGATATTATGATGGCTGGGTTATGTGCTTCAGCAATGGGCACTCCCATCGCGGCAATTCTGTTCACCCATTATATCCCTCAACGCTGGATGTTGAAGCTCAAGTCGACTTTTGTGAGCAGGTTTATCGCGCCGCCGACCTACCCCCGATGTTTAAATTGACCCCGGAACACGAAACGATTGAATCCCTCGTCGCCAGCCGGGGCTATACCATCGAAGGCAAGGCATTTGTGCAGACCCATCCTCTCAATAGACCTGTCACTGCCCCGGATTTCGAATACGCTCTGGAACCAGCCATTACCCCTGATTGGTTTGATGATTACGGTACACTGGTCGGCAAAGCCAACGACGACACGTGGGAAATGTTCAATCTCATCATGCCCCAACAGGTCTATGGTCGCATTATCGTTGATGGGGAAGCCGTCGCTATTGGACGGGCTGTGGTCGAGCGGGGGTATCTGGGCATTTATGACATCGCGACTGTATCCCATCTGCGGCGGCAGGGGTTGGGTCAGGCGATGACCGAGCGTTTGCTTGAATGGGGACAGGTTAGTGGTGCCCGCACGGCCTATTTGATGGTCGAAGAGGTCAATCTGGCCGCCCGCAGCCTGTACGCCAAGCTGGGCTTCCAGACGATTTACCCTTACTGGTATCGGCGGGCGTAGTAAAAAAGATGGTGGTAAAGTTTTAATGGATAGGGTCTTTGGCGGGCGGACGCCATCCATGCTGTCCGAAAAAAGAAATCTCTCATCAGTCAATCGTTCACCACTACCCGTAAAAAAACGGGAGACGTTGCCGCCTCCCGTATCACTTCGTTCCGTTATCTGTAGTACGGTGGATACCCGTAATACTGGTATGGATTGTAGTACGGCACGTAATATCCGCCCTGGGGAATGATCAATTGTTGACCCGGAAAGATGTAATTCGGGTTAAACAGACCATTGGCGCGGGCAATCACATCCCATGTCAAGTTATAACGCAGTCCAATGCGGAAGATATTTTCGCCCGGTTGAACCGTATGGACCACGAAGCCCTGACCCGATGGTGCTGGCGGAACGCTGCCCGGTGGAATCGGGACAGCCGTCGAGGGCTGTGGACCACTCGGCTGCGGCACAACTGCGCCCGGTGGCGGAATGCGGATTTCCTGACCGACATAAATACGCCAGGGATTCAAAATGTTGTTGTAACGAGCCAGCACATCCACGCTCAAGCCGTTGTTCAACGCAATACGGAACAGGTTGTCACCGGGTTTTACAATGTACACGCTGCCTCCCGACGGAACGCCCGGACCACCGCCGGGTGGGCCGCCAACAGGTGAACCCTGTCCGGCGGGTACGGGAATACGAATCACCTGATTGATGAAGATCAAGCCGCTGGATGGCAGGTCGTTGTAATCAATAATGGCAGCAACTGTGCTGTTGAATCGCTGCGCCAATTCAATAACCGTATCACCGAAGGTAACGGTATACACAACCTCATTAGGTAGTTCCGCTGAATAAGGCGTGGGTACAGCAGTTGGTCCTGCTGGCTCAGTTGGCTCCTCGGTGCCGGGTGGTGCTTGAGTGGTCGAAGGCGGAGCCACTGTCGTGGCTGGAGGTGCTTCAGTAGTAACGGGTGGAGCCTCAGTCGTGGCCGGAGGTGCTGCGGTGGTTCCCGCTGGAGGCACTTCCGTCGTCGGGGCGGGCGCTTGAGTAGTGGCCGGTGGTTGTGGTGCCCCTTCAAGCAGCGAAGCATCATCGACATAAATGGCGCTCACCCCATCATCGCGGTCAACAGTACTGCGAATGAACGCGGTGATGGATGTGCCGCCCGCTGTAGCCGACACCGACTGTTCGCGATACTCATCATAATATTCTTGTGGTGTGGACCACACAATGTCCGCTGATTCTGGATCATTGCCGCCATTTGGATCAATGCCGACCTGAACCTCAACGCCCAGCGGGTTATTGGACTCATCTACGTTGCTGAAATCCGTGGTGGACCAGATGTACATAAAAACGGAGAACGTATAGGCCGTGCCCGCCGTCACATCATCCACCCGCTGCAACAGCCCGGCATCATGTGGCGCAAAGAAAGTATTGTATTCCTGGGCACTGGAGCCGCCGTGCACTCGGTTGGATGGTGCAACTCCATATTCTGGTTCACGATTCAGGCTGCTGGTAGGGTCGCCAACATCGAGGTTCCAGGGTTCCCAGCCTTCAGCAACCGTCTTGGTTACGTCGCCACGGACGGCTTCAAATGAACCTTCAAAATCACCGTTCGTCAATAAGTTATCGCTATTTTGTGCCTGAAGCGGGCCAGGCAGTGCAATGGCGATGAGCGTAAAGATCAGCGCGATGGCTATCCAGTGCTTGGCGTGCATATAATGACCCCTTATACAAAAGAAACGCTTTACTTCCCATTATTGTCTGCAAAATTGGTTAATAATGCAAATTTTGCTTATGCAGCATTGGGGTAACTACTACTGGCAAACTTATTAACGTTGAACCTATAATAGATTAATAAATGCACAGTGGTGACATATTGACTGATGAGAGACTTTATACTGACGGACAGCATGTATGCCGTCCCTGCGAAACGGCTCAATAAGCGACTCCCGTAGGGATGGGATTATCGCGTCCGCCACATAAATTACCACATCAGTTAAAGCGTTATCACCGCCCAATAAATGATTGGTCAGGAAGTAACATGCGTAAGAAGAAATATGTTGTCGGCATTGTCAGCAAAGATATGAAGGGCAATGTCCATGTTGGTGCACCGGGGATTACCGCACGTCCGCAGGGCTATGAAGCCTACGTCTACCAGTCGATACTGACGGAGACAGACTATCACATTTGCATTCCAATGGCGCTTGCCAATGATGAAGATGCCGAAAAGAAAGCCGTGCAGGAATTTATCCTGTGGATCAAACAGCAAGAAGCCAACGAGAGTATCTAATGGCGTTGCAGGCGGCATGTGGTGTCGCCTGTATCGCCATGCGAATTAATTTATCAACTTGATTAATTAATTCCGAAATCCCGCCCGGACACGATCATCTGAGCGGGATTTAATTATCCTTGTAAATTAATTGCCGGATTGTGTCCATTTCGTGCGTCTGATAAGGTTGTAATTGTCCGCCTATCAGTGCCCGAACAACCAGCCTCCGTTCACATGAATGACTTCTCCGGTGATATACGAGGCTTCGTTAGATGCGAGAAAGAAAACCACACTGGCAATATCATCGGGTTTCCCCGGACGCCCCAACGGGACCTGTGTAACAATCTCCTGAATTCGATCAGGGGCCAACCCTCCCCCGAAAAAATCAGTTCCGCTGACAAGGCCCGGCGAGATGGTGTTGACGGTGATGCCCTGTGGACTTAGCTCTCTGGCAAGCGCACAGGTTAACCCATGCATCCCGGCTTTAGCCGATGCATAGCCAAGCGTACCACCCCGGATTCCCCCGGTATAAGCCGCAATCGAGCCTATATTGATAATCCGCCCACCGGGCCGCACCAGATGAGGCGCTAGCCCGACTGCCATCAGAAACGCTCCCTTCAAATTCGAGCCGACTTCCTGCTCCCAGACGGCTTCGGCTTGCGCCAGCGGCGTATCCGTGGAAATGCCTTTTACGAACCCTGCGTTGTTTACGAGGACGTCTACGTGCTCAAATTTCTGCGTAATGGATGCGATTGCCAATTCAACCTGTTCGCGCTGGCTTACATCCACAACTTTATAAGAGGCCCGGTCACCCAATTCATCAACAACATGCCGCAATTTTGCATCCGTGCGCCCAAGAATAATCACTTGATCTCCCTGACCAGTGAATCGGGTTGCAACCGCACGGCCAATCCCGCTGCCGCCACCTGTAACCACCACGACCCGTTGTTCAGACATTGTTTTACCTCAACTTGTTCATTCATCATCGCGATTGTACTTGAACGAAAATGAGACATCCAATATATTGTTTTAAGGGTTTTGATATGGGAAATGTATCAATTATGGAGTTACGACACTTACGCTATTTTGTCGCGGTCGCCGAAGCGATGAATTTTCGTCGGGCAGCAGAACAGTTGAATATGACCCAACCTCCGCTCAGCCAGCAGATTCAGCAATTAGAAAGTGAACTTGGCTTCCCATTGTTCCTCCGGCACGGACCTTCAATCTCTTTAACCGCCGCCGGTAAAGTATTCCTTGCGGACACCTAT
>JAKEEQ010000455.1 GCA_022616515.1 Chloroflexota bacterium
ACACCAAAGTACACTTCAGACAGAGGCTGCCGCACCCGGATACCCGCTTCATTACGTGCCGCCAGTGCCAGACTGACCATCCGCTGGACAAGCGCCATCTTGTAGTTCAACTCTTCGTCGATTACCGCCTCATCAACTTTGGGCCATTCAGCCAGATGAACGCTGTCCACATCACTTACACCAGTTTCAACAACCAGATTTTGGTAGAGCGATTCGGCGACAAATGGCATCGACGGGGCCAGCAGTTTCGCCACCGTCACCAGACATTCATACAGGGTCTGATAGGCGGCCTGCTTGTCCTTCGAGTTATCATCCTGCCAGAAACGACGACGTGAGCGTCGCAGATACCAGTTACTCAGATCATCCACAAACGCTTCGATAGGCCGTGTAGCGCCGATGACGTCGTACTTCTCAAATGCCTGTGTGACATCACGGACCAGCGCATGCAGCGCACTCAGAATCCATTGATCCAATTGATCACGTTCCGCCAGCGGTACCGTTTCGGCCTTCGGGTTGAACTTGTCGATGTTGGCATCGGACCACATCTTGGAGATGTCGTCAATAAGATTTGAGGGTTGGTCAATTGGTCCTTGCTCATCCGACCTTATGACTTTAATAGCATCGCGTTTCCTCTGACTAAGATATGCCTTCGGGTCGAACTTGTCGATGTTGGCATAGGTGACGAAGAAACTGTACGTATTCCACAATTTCAAGTAGAAATTACGCACCACTTCCGCGATACCCGGAATCTCGTCATGGACTGCCGGGTCGCGCCATCCCATGCGGCTGCTTTCGCCGGGCTGGCTGGCGGTGAACATATACCAGCGCATGTTATCCGCGCCGTAACGCTCGATAACTTCCCACGGCTCAACGATATTGCCCTTGCTCTTGGACATTTTCGAACCATCATCAGCCATGATGTGCCCCAGACAGATGACATTCTTGTACGCAACACTGTCAAAGACCATCGTGGCGATGGCGTGCAGGCTGTAGAACCAGCCGCGTGTTTGGTCCACCGCTTCACTAATGTAATCTGCCGGGAACTGCTCCTCGAACAAATCCTGATTGTGCTGCGGATAACCCCACTGTGCTACTGGCATCGCGCCGCTGTCGAACCACACGTCGATGATTTCCGGTACACGGCGCATCCTGACCGTCTTGCCATTAATCTCTTCTTGCCATGTGATGTCATCCACATAGGGTCGGTGCGGGTCGAGGTCGCTCAGGTCCTGCCCGGTCTTCATTTCCAGTTCCTTGATGCTGCCCACACAGACCATGTAATCCACATCGGGATCATCAGCTACCCAGACGGGCAGCGGTGTTCCCCAGTAGCGTTCACGGCCCAGCGCCCAGTCCTTGACCTCTGCCAGCCAGTTGCCGAAGCGCCCGGTACGGATGTGGTCCGGCACCCAATTGATGGTGTTATTAAGATCTACCAGCTCATCACGGTAATCTGTCGTGCGGATATACCATGTGTCGCGGGCGTAGTACATCAGTGGACCCTTATCGCGCCAGCAGTGTGGATAGTTGTGCCTGTAATTCTTGCGGTTGAACAGCAGGCCGCGATCCCGCAAATCCCGCACGATCACATTATCGGCATCTTTGAACCACATACCGCCCACCGGGTTCACTCCATCCTTGAAGTGACCGTCAGCATCTACCGTTACCAGTACGGGCAAGTCATACTTACGCTGCGTCTCCATGTCGTCCGCACCAAAGGCCGGGGCGGTGTGCACAATGCCGGTACCGTCTTCAGTGCTGACATAGGTTCCAAGCGTGATATAGGCGTAGTCCTGTTCAACATCGTAAGGCTTGAACAGCGGGTCATAGTGACGACCTGCCAGGTCTTTGCCCTTGAGTTCTTCCACGACCTCGTAACCGCCGCCTTCTTTGACGACTGACAGCACGGCATCCTGAAGCCGGTCTCTGGCGACATAGAGATACTCTTCAGGAGCATCCGGCCCGACACGCCCTTTGACTTTCACGTAGTCGATTTTCTCGCCGACGGTCAGCGCCACATTGCCGGGCAGCGTCCACGGCGTGGTCGTCCATGCCAGAAAATAGGCATTCTCTTCATCGAGTGCCTTAAAGCGCACATACACACTCGGATCATCCACCTCTTCGTAGCCCAGCGACACTTCATGGCTGGACAGCGGCGTTCCACAGCGTGGGCAGTAGGGCACGACCTTGTAGCCCTGATAGATCAGGCCCTTATCCCACAGTTGTTTGAGAATCCACCAGACACTCTCGATGTAATCGCGGGTGAAGGTGACATAGGCGTCGTCAAGGTCCACCCAGAACGCAATCCGCTCGGTCAGCGCATTCCACTCCTGAATGTTGCGGAACACACTTTCCCGGCATTTTTCGTTGAAGGCCGCGATGCCATATTCTTCGATTTCGCTTTTGTGATTGATGCCCAGCTCTTTTTCAACCGCGATTTCGACCGGGAGACCATGTGTGTCCCAGCCACCCTTGCGGCGGACAAAATACCCGTTCATGGTCTTGTAGCGCGGGAAAATGTCCTTGAACGAACGACTCAGGACATGATGGCTCCCCGGCAAACCATTGGCGGTCGGCGGCCCTTCATAGAAAACATAGGTGGGTCCACCTTCCCGCTCCTTCATGGTGCGCTGGAAGACATCCTTTTCGCGCCACAATTCCATGACTTGCTTTTCAAGAGCGTTGATATCAACCTGCGGTGATACTGGTTTGAACATTCATTCCTCCGTATACGTTGTTTAAAGTTTGTCGGTCAAAGCAGTGTGTATAATCACCCGCTTTGCCGACGGGCATCTGTCCAGCGGCATCACGGCGACACCTCCCTACCAAGTAAGTGTTCGATTTCTGAGATAATGGGCCGCAAATCCCGACCATAAATTGTATCCTGATGGCGTTCGGCTTCTGTCTGCCAGAATGCCAGACCATCCGCTGTATTCTTCATAACCTGCATGGCAACATCCGGCTGCTGCTCCAACTTAAACAGGACATAATTCAGCATCAGTGCCCGGTATTCTTCTAATCGCAGGATATGACCTGCTTGTTTTGCGACATTTTGGGCTGCTTCATCCTGCGCCAGATAGTGCGCCAGCGCCAGATCAACCCGCGTTGCCTTACGTGCCCCGT
The DNA here is from genome assembly GCA_022616515.1 of Chloroflexota bacterium. Taxonomy (GTDB): domain Bacteria; phylum Chloroflexota; class Anaerolineae; order Aggregatilineales; family J027; genus JAKEEQ01. The sequence continues at coordinate 3,124 of JAKEEQ010000455.1, forward strand.
TATCCAGTGCCTGCGTCATATACGAGGCCCCTTCTTCATAATCACCCTGCGCCATCAGCACCCGGCCCAATCCATACAGCGGAAACGGGTCCAATGGTGAAAGGTGTACCGCATCCCGCAAAATCTGTGTGCTGCGCTGTGTATTGCCTTTCATCCGACAGGCATTACCCAGCAACGTTAATGATTTAGCGGTTGGCGGCTCTGCTTCAAGCAGGCGGATGACCTCATCAAATCGCCCATCTAAAAACGCCCGCTGTGCCTCATTAAGCTGCCTGTTCCGTCCGCCGAACAATATCCCGTATTGGGCGGCTACCAGCGCGATAAGCAGCACCATCACCAGCGGCAACGCCTTGCCAAAATCCCGGCCCTGCACCACCGAGATGACGACAAACCCCATCGCCACCGTCAGCGCGAAGGCGGCTAACAATCGACGCTGTGCCAGCATTAGACCGCATCACCATTAAACAAAGCATCCGCGTCTTTCTTGTCTTCAATAGCACGCCGGGCCAGTTTAATATCGTCTTCAAGAACGGCCCGCAGCGTTGATGCCGCGTCCTCGTCCATGATGATTGACCACTCGCCAAGTCCTTTGCGCTCCTGCCGCAATTTGATGAGCACTTCATCGGCAGTCGTTTCATCGCCCAGCCGGTAATGTGCCCGTGCCAGCCATAAATACGTCAGGAGTCGATGGCGGCTGTCCGGCAGCCCACTCTTGAGGGCCATGCTCAAATGTTCAATCACATTCTGGCTGTCCTGCAAACGGTCTTCGATCATGCCCAGATTGTAAGGTGCTACCCAGAGATCAGGCTCCCGCTTCAGCGCCTCTCGTGCATTTTTCAGCGCCAGATCATATTGTGACTGCTGTAAATACACTTCCGAGAGACCGTTGTAGCCAACCGGTGAGTCGGGTCGGATGCTGTTGATCTTCTCGTAATCCTTGATTGCCTTGCTCATTTTGCCATCCAGCCGGTACATCTCCGCCCGGAACTGGTAGTGGTTCAGATTCTCAGGCTCCTGTTTGATTAGCTGCGTGACATGCCTGGCCGCCTCTGTATAATCCGCACGGCGTAACGCTTTGATTGCATCCTTATATTCGCGCGGTATCCGGTTACGCATCAGGAACTGTGCAGCCAGCAGCCACCCAAACGCCAGCCCTATTATCAGTGCAAAAAACTCACCCGGCACGATTATGGATAGTAAACCGAGTCCCAGCGCGGGGATGATCGTAAATAGAAAGCGCAGCCGTGTCTCCGCACTCAATCTTCCGGCAATGATCCATGTGCCTATGCCAAGAAAGGCAATCACCAGCAGCGTTTGCGCGGTCAATGACCATTCTTCATCGCTGGCCGTGATATTGAGCACCAGACTCAACAGTCCCGTGACCATCAATGAGCCAACGAGTACATAGGTGCGCTCTTTTCCAAGCCAGTGCCTGATTTGGCTGAGCATATTACTCCTTAAAAACAAAAAACCCTCGCCCCCAAAAACGTAAGGGACGAGAGTGTTGACTTCTCTCGCGGTACCACCCTTATTCCCCGCTAGTTACCAACGGAGCACTCGGTGTTACGTCACAGCGTAACGGCTGCATAACGGCCAGCAACCCGGTGGAGTCTACACCCATATAAGGGGTCTTTCCACGGCTCCAGAGTGATAACTTTCCACCCAGACCATCCCGGCTCTCACCATTCCCGGTTCGCTTCATGATGGTTTGAAAAGTTGTGTCTCTATCAATGCCTTAGTCTTATTCTAGCACAACAACCTCGTGATTCAATGTCTTAATTTCCCTTTGCCCAATCCTTCTGTCCGCGCTATGATGTTGGCTGAACATTAGAAAATCGTTGGAGAGATCGCCATGCAGCGGATGCGTGAGTTGTGGATTGGATTTAAAAATTTTGCCATCATTCTGTCGTTCATTGTAAATATAGTGCTGCTGGTCATAGTAGTTGCACTGCTCGTTCTGATATTCCAGATTAAGAACGATGTTGCCGAGCCATTGATTGACGGCCTGCACAGCAACTTCGTCGGTCTGAATGAAGCTCGTATCGTCGCCGACATTGAAGTCGATGACGAAATCCCCATCAGTTTTACCCTGCCGCTGGAGCAAAACACGAACGTTGTGCTGTCCTCGGATGTTGTCCTTAATAATGTCCCGGCGGTCTTCACCATCGATGGGGGCGGTGGTACCATTACAGGATCAGTTGCCATTACCCTGCCCAGAGACACTATACTACCTGTGACACTCGACCTTGATGTCCCGGTAGACCAGCAAATTCCCATTAATCTTACCGTTCCGGTGAATATTGCTCTCGAAAACACACAGCTTTCCGAGCCGTTTACGAATCTGCGTGATCTGGTCGATCCTTATGTGCGGATGCTGGATAATCTGCCCGACGATTGGGATGAGACCACTGACTTCGCCTTTAATACTGTCCGTGGACGCACCGACCTTCTTGAAGAAACGGAAGGCAGCAGAAATCCATGGCCCGGCTTTGAAGGTACGCCGCTGCCAACATTAAGTGATGGCAGTCCGGGTATTCAGCCGACGCCAACCTTTACGCCGTTCCCGACCATCACACCAACACCCGCGCAATAAACTCTAGGCGGTAGGCGTAATGACTGTTATGGTTTGATTTCTCATGGAGTTTTACAGGGCTGGTTGTTTGCGGTAAAAAGGCGATCTCTCTGCGGCAACCAGCGGCACACAGGAGCAATACATGACAACGTCCCCGGATGTGATTGATTATGAAGGTTCCGGCTACCGGACTGATTTCTGGGAAGGTAAGGGACGGGATTACGAGGACCAGACCGAGCGAGTAGCCATCCGGCGTTTACTACCCCCTACCGGCAAGCGCCTGCTGGAACTGGGCGCAGGGTTTGGCAGGCTAACTCGCGAATACGATGGTTACGAGCAGGTCATCCTCCTCGATTATTCTACCACCCTGCTGCGCGAAGCCCAACAACAGCTTGGACGAGACGACCATTTTGTCTACGCTGCCGCCAACATCTACCAGCTTCCCATCAATGAAGGGGTATGTGATGCCGCGACCATGATTCGTGTTATTCATCACTTTGCTGATGTCCCGGCTGCCCTTCAACAAATTCGTTCTACGCTGGCTCCGGGAGGCGTTTTTATCCTTGAATTTGCCAACAAACGTAATTTGAAAGCAGTGGCGCGGTATTTGCTGCGCCGTCAGGATTGGAACCCCTTTGACCGCGAACCTGTGGAATTCGTCAAACTCAATTTCGACTTTCATCCGGCCTATATGTTAGACACCCTCAAGGATGCGGGTTTTACTCCTGAGAAACAACTTTCCCTGTCCTATTTGCGGCTCGGTGTTCTGAAGCGGGTTGTTCCGACGGGCATACTGGTCGGTATCGACAGCCTATTGCAGCACACCGCGTCGCTCGGAACCTATTCGCCCAGCGTATTTACCCGCAACATCGCCACCGGAAATGAGCCACCTGCTCTCCTTGATGGGCCTATTTTCAAGTGCCCGGCCTGCGGCGAAGCCTCGTTAAACGAAGAAACAGACCGTATGGCTTGCCAGAACTGCGGCAAACAGTGGGCGATTGAAGACGGCATCTACAACTTCAAAGAACCACTGTAGTTATAGCAAAAAAATCCCCTCCAACGTGAAGGGGACTTTTTCAGCAACCTTAGCCCACGATGTTGATCATGGCGCGTTCAGCGATGTAGATAACTTTCTTCGGCTCACGTCCCTGCAAATGACGCTGGACCACCTCCGATTCCATTGCTGCTGCGCGAGCATCTTCCTCCGAAATCCCGGCAGGAACATTGATGCGATCACGGACCTTGCCGTTAACCTGAATTACCAGCGTAACCTCATCGGCGGCGGCAATCGATTCGTCATATACCGGCCACGATTGCAAGTGTACGCTGTCCTCATGGCCCAGCCGATGCCACAACTCCTCGCTGATGAAGGGCGTGACAGGGGCCATCAACAGCAGCATTGTCTCGACAGCATTACGCCACGCTTCCGCACTGACATTTTCGGCACGTTGAACCGCATTTTTCAGTTCCATCAAGCCAGCCACAGCAGTATTAAAGCTGAACTCGCGCAGGCTGTCGGTCACTCTCAGGATACCCAGATGTGTCTGACGGGCCAGATCACGATCTGTTTTGCTGGTGTCGATACTGACATCTGGCGGACCATCGGTCACAATCTCCCAGACATCGTTTATCCAGCGCACCACGCCTTTGATTCCTTCACTGTCCCACGGGCCACCCTTCTCCCAGCGGAACGCAAACATCAAGTAGGCGCGTACCGTATCGGCTCCGTACAGGGCTACCTGCTCGTCCGGTGCTACCACATTGCCCTTGCTCTTCGACATCTTCTCAATGCCCAGTCTGTACTTGATCTGCTGCAATCCTGCTGTTGGGCCAAAACCGGGCACTTCAAATGTCGTGCCGTCATGCACTTCCGCCACAACGTCGCGGTGCGGTGTCTCGATAGTGATTGTGTTGTCAGTGCGTTTGATAACTTCTCCAACCACCCGGTCGCCCCCATTCGATGCGACATCGTCTGCATCAGCGTACGAGTTGATGACCGTTACCCTGTCGGCAATCAGCTTGTGATCTACAAACGTGCCTTCGACCACAACCGTATGGCCTTCCTGCGGCTCACCCAGAATCATGCCCTGATTGACCAGCGCCAGCATTGGCTCGTAGAACAGTATCTCAATATCCTCGTCCGTTGCCCCTTGCTCTTTCATGACCTCAACAGTTGGGTCAAAGATGCCACAATCACGCATGGCTTTGCTGAAGAAGCGGGTATACAGCAGGTGCATGGTTGCGTGTTCGATACCGCCCGTGTACTGGTCTACCGGCAGCCAATATGCGGCCTCTACAGGATCAAACGGACCACCGTCGTAGTGTGGACTCAGGTAACGGTACTGGTACCACGATGAGCACATAAACGTGTCCATTGTATCCGTTTCCCGCGTAGCTGGACCGTCACAGGCCGGGCAGGTTGTGTTCAAGAAACCTGCATGACTGCGCAGCGGGCTTTCACCCGTCGGCATAAATTCGACGTCTTCCGGCAGTTCGACTGGCAGTTGGTCATAGGGTACGGGCTGCATGCCACACTGCTCACAGTACACAATCGGAATCGGCGCACCCCAATAGCGCTGGCGGCTAATCAGCCAATCACGCAGGCGATAGTTGATGCCCAGCCTGCCAACGCCTTTTTCTTCCACGTATTCGATGACTGCCTTGATGCCGGGATTCTTCAACCCCTTTTCTGACCCGGAAAACGTACCGTCAAACGGTCCACTGTTGACCATAACGCCATCTTCCAGAAACGCTTCTGGCATCGTATCGCCGTTCAGTTCAACACCTTCCGGCTGGCGTACCGGAATGATCTTCAGGCCATACTTCCGCGCAAATTCAAAGTCGCGCTCATCATGGGCCGGAACTGCCATAATCGCACCTGTGCCGTAGCCCATCAGAACATAGTCAGCAATCCAGATAGGGATACGTTCGTCGTTGACCGGATTGATGGCGTAGCCACCCGTGAATACGCCAGATTTTTCTTTGCCTTCGGCGGTACGGTCAATTTCCGATTTACGGCCTGCTTCATCAATGTAATCGTGAACGGCATCATGCTGTTCGGCTGACGTTACTTTCAGCGTCAGTGGATGTTCCGGGGCCAACACCATGAAGGTCGCCCCCCACAGGGTGTCCGGGCGCGTGGTAAAGATTTCAATTGGATCGCCATCTTCCGTGTAAAACGTCACATACGCACCTTCGCTGCGTCCAATCCAGTTATCCTGCATAGTCATGACCTTCTCAGGCCATCTAAAATGGTCGAATTCCAACAGTTCGTCGGCATATTTGGTGATGCGGAAGAACCACTGATCCAGTTCTTTCTTGATGACCGGCGTTCCGCAGCGTTCACACACACGGTCTTCGCCAACGACCTGCTCACGCGCCAGTGTGGTATTGCAGCTAGGGCAGAAGTCCACGGGCGACAACTTCTTATAGGCCAGATCGTTCTCGAAGAACTTCAGGAACAACCACTGCGTCCACTTGTAGTATTCAGGGTCGCTGGTAACAGCTTCCCGCTCCCAATCAAACATGGTGCCCATCATTTTCAGTTGCTGGCGCATCCTCTCAATGTTGGCATAGGTCCACGTCTTGGGATGAACTTGCCGTTTGATGGCGGCGTTTTCGGCAGGCAGTCCAAAGGCGTCAAAACCCATCGGGAACAGCACATTATAGCCATTCATCCGCATGAACCGCGCCCGTGCATCGGAGGGGGCCATAGCATACCAGTGACCAATATGCAGTTCGCCACTCGGATACGGCAGCATCGTCAGCGCATAATGCTTCGGTTTGGAGCGATCAATCACGCTCCTATTTTGTTTATCTTTCTCCCATTGAGTCATCCAGCGTGACTCAATCTCAGAAGGATTGTATTCAGTACGAGTGATCTGTTGTTGTTGGTTTCTCACATTCTGTCTCCCGGATTGACTATAAAATAAAAAGGACCCTAGCCTGTCGCTACGGTCCTCGGTATAACCTGAGTTTGATGATCTACACCGGCTGTATCATCCCCTTATTGAGTGGGGTGCTTACGAACCGGCACAGGCTGAGGAGCAGGCGCAGGCGGATTCAAAACATTGTCAAGATTTTGAAGCAACTCGCGAAGTCGATCAATCAAAGTGGGCTTTTGGTTCTGCTTCTTATCGGTCACAATCCTGCTCCTTATAAGGTTTTCTAGCATGATACTATCGTATCACATTTTGTGTAACTGAACATTAAGCCCAGTCCGGGATTGTCTCCATTGTACAGGAAAACCCCGGAATCAAAAAATCCTCTTACTAGTTCCTAACAATAACGTCAGGGACGAAGAGGACTCCGCGGTACCACCCTGGTTGTTGTGGACCCAAGGGGATTCGAACCCCTGACCTCTACAATGCCATTGTAGCGCTCTCCCAGCTGAGCTATGGGCCCATGTGTCAACCACTTCATTGTCGCTTAACGCGCGATTGTCGGCAACGCTTACTTGGTTTCAGTATTGCGGCTCCCAGACGAGTTCAGCATCACGGTGGTGTTATCACCGGTGTTGGGCTTTCACCATCCCCAACTCGCTCGAACACTTGCCTACTACTTCTGTTCAATGCCTTTATTTTTTATCACTTCATGCAGATTGTAATGCTCAATGAACACGCTTGTCAAGTCTGTTTTTGCACGCAGAGGCGGAGCTTTGGACCCAACTACTTAAAATTCGCGCGATACTCACATTCAATTACTTCAATAGTTGTATAATCACCATCATAGCAATCTAGCGATACGGGAGATAGCAATGCAGCTTAAGACTATTCAATATACTCAAAATCCTCTTTCGCTCCCTGATTGGGATTCGCCCCAGACTCTTGTTATGGTTTTTGGCGCACCAGAATTCTTCGATAAACCCGACGCCATTCTTGAGATTTCTCGTCATTACCCGAATTCCACAGTGATCGGTTGTTCTTCGGCAGGCGAGATATATAACACACGCTTGTTTGATAGCAGCCTGTCTATTGCCGTGATTCGCTTTGACGACACCACCATTGAGCATGTCTTCCACCCCGCGACGGAGTCTTTCGCGGCAGGCGAAACGATTGCCCGGCAGTTAAATCGCCCCTCGCTGCGGGCCATTTTTGTGTTATCCGACGGTCTCAATGTTAACGGTAGTGAACTTGTACGCGGGATGAATTCTGTGCTGCCGGAAAGTGTGGTTGTAACGGGTGGTCTGGCAGGTGATGGTGACCGCTTTAACCGCACCTGGGTTATAAAAGACGGCAAGCCGCAAAGTGACTGCATTTCAGCCGTCGGATTGTATGGCGATAAACTCCATGTGGGCCACGGCTCAAAAGGCGGCTGGGATACTTTTGGACCGGAGCGCGTTATTACCCGTTCCGAGGGCAATATCCTGTATGAACTGGACAGCAAACCTGCCTTGCAGTTGTATAAAACTTATCTCGGTGATCGAGCAAAGGGCCTGCCAGCTACAGGTCTTCTGTTCCCACTTGCACTCCGTGCGAATGCCGACGACGAAAAGAGTATCGTGCGCACAATTCTGGCAGTTGACGAAGAAGCGCAAAGTCTGACCTTTGCCGGGGATGTCCCGCAGGGTTCACTGGCACAATTGATGAAGGCGAACTTTGACCGTTTGGTTGATGGCGCAAAGCAGGCAGCGACGATGTCGCTTAACACCGAAGTCAATGGTGGCCCGGTGCTCAGTATCGCTATCAGTTGTGTGGGACGCCGTCTTGTGCTGGGGGAACGTACGGAGGATGAGCTGGAAGCCACGCTGAATGTGTTACCTGACATCACCCAGCAGATAGGTTTCTACTCATATGGCGAGATTTCACCATTTGCTTCCGGTTACTGTGATCTTCATAATCAAACCATGACCTTAACCACGATCAGCGAGGAATAATATGCTGCACTCAATGCTGAAACGACAATTGGAGCAATTGAACATCACCGACACATCGAACCCACCTGATGCGGTCGCCTGGCTTCTACTCCTCGAACGAATCAGCAAAAGTTATACCGAGGCGGAACAAGACCGCTACCTTATTGAACGGTCACTGGAAATATCTTCGCAGGAGATGAAGGCCGAAATTGAGGAGCGCAAAAAGGTAGAGAACAATCTCCGCAAAGCACAGCTTGACTTACAAAAACAGAATCGTCAGCTTGAACGGGTACACGAATTTTTGCGTGAAACGCTGGAACGTGTTACCGAAGTCGTGCGGCGCAACGGAACGCAGTCTGAACTGCTCAGTTATTTGCAGCAGGCGCAGGCGCAGTTTGACGACTTGAGCTAAATACTACATATCCCGCCGAACCGTGACGTATGCTCTCTTAGCCGCCATCCTCCTGACTGAGAATGTGCGGCTATTTGTTGAATACTTTCCGCACTCCGATTATGCTCATAGCGGAGGTAGGCCCATGACTCAAGAGTTTAACTTTCGCACCATGTTTGATGGCGTTGCCGGTCTCTACGAAGAACGTATCATCCGCGCTTTTGCGCCTATGGCAGCCAACCTGATTAGTTGGATTGAGCCACAGGGACATGAACATGTTCTGGATATTGGCACGGGCACAGGCATTGCTGCCCGACTGATTGCGACTGAAGTTCAATCTGTGATTGGCGTGGATTTTTCGGCCCGTATGATTGCCATTGCACGGGAAATGGCGGTGATGAACGATCATGCGAATGTCCTTTTCATTCAGGCGGATGCCCACCACTTACCATTTACATCCGAAAGTTTTGATCTGGTAGTAGCCTCTTTTGGCTTTAACACAACGGACCCCCGCCAGAGTCTTCCCGAAGCCTATCGAATGCTTGTTCCGGGTGGGCGACTTTGTTTTCAGGAGTGGGGTGCGCTTCACGAATTTGACAACATCATTAGCGAGGTGTTCCGCCAGTATTCGGTGGATGAAGATGATGCCGGTGAAGAATTGTTATCCTTCCGTGACTTTTTCGCAGTAGAACGCCCCTGGTATGAGGATTTGCAGAACGAAGAAGATTTCGTGATGGATCTCACGGATTATGGTTTCAGGGATATATGGGTTAAAGAATACCAGCCCGTCAAGGTCCAGATGACCGTTGAAGAATTCATTCAATACAAAACTGCCTGGACGCCCGCCCGCGTTGAACTAGCGGCAATGGACAGCTCCGCACGGGGCGACTGTCTGGATGCCATGCGCAGGAGATTTTATGAATTTGCTGATACAGATGGTATATTAACCTATGCGCCGCTGCTCCTTCGGGTTCACGCTGTCAAGTGAAATCAATACTCGTCTTAAAGAGTTAACCGTTTTCTTTGGAAAAGATAGAGTTATACCTTACAATGTTCATATCAAATGTAAAGGTATTTGGGTAGGGATAGACGTATGGATAAATCTCAGGCCGATGTCCATCACAGTGGACTGGAAGACAGCTTTGCTTCCCCCGAAGCGCCACCCGACGAAGAATACTGGAAATCGCTGCTTCTCGATGAAGGTGAAGACAGCGTCTGGAAAGAGTATCACTACGACACGGCGGATGAAGACCATGAATTCCCCATTGCCTCAATCGTTGACTGGGAAAAGGTTGAAAAAGTTTTCGATAATGATGAGATCGTCACCTTAGATGTGATTGGCTACAATCGCGGCGGTTTACTGGTACGTTGGGGCGAACTCAGGGGTTTTGTTCCCGCCAGCCAACTGGTTGACTTTCCATCGGATTACGAACTCGACTCAACGCGCAATGGTTTGCTCACCGAATACGTCGGCAAAAGCCTGCGCTTGCGGGTTATCGAACTCGAACGTTACAAAAATCGCCTTATTCTGTCAGAACGCGCCGCTCAAACTGATGCGGGCGCTCGTGATGAACTCCTGCACAGCATCAAACCCGGTGATCGGGTCAGCGGCACTGTCACAAATCTGTGTTCATTCGGAGCCTTTGTTGATCTGGGTGGTGTTGAAGGACTGATACACATCAGCGAACTAAGTTGGGGCCGTGTCCGGCATCCGTCCGATATTCTAGAGCGTGGGGATGTCGTAACGGTAACCGTGCTTGATGTCGAACCGGAAGATGGGCGTATCGTATTGAGCCTTAAACGCCTGCAAGAAGACCCCTGGAAAGGCGTTGAAGAACGCTATCAGGTCGATCAGGAAGTCTCCGGCGTGGTGACCAATGTGGTAGACTTTGGGGCGTTTGTGTGCATTGAAGAGGGACTCGAAGGGCTGGTCCACATTTCTGAGTTAGCGGAAGGTCATTTTCTGCATCCCTATAATGTCGTCCATGAAGGTGACAGGGTTCGCGCCAAAATTTTGCACATCGACGGCCCCGGACGGCGACTTGGTTTAAGTTTGCGCCAGGCCAGGAACGACTGACTGTTTTTAGCCCCACGTCAACAAAACTATCGTATGTTTGCGGTTGAAAGCGTGTTATCATAACACGGCCTTTCAGCCGTTTTTTGTTTAGGAGGAGCATGCTCTACGAAGCTGAGTTTCTCGAAGGACTGAAATCCTTTGTCAACAATGAAATCTCAAATCGCCTGAAGGCGGAAATTCTGCGAACCCGCACCACATCTATCATCTTTCGCTACAACGGAGA
>JAKEEQ010000456.1 GCA_022616515.1 Chloroflexota bacterium
GGGATGGTCAGGCAAGGGTTCACTAAATTGAAGCGTGCCAGTATAACTGACATAGATGCCATCTTCTTTAATGGCATCATTGCGAATAAAACAGGATTGCCAGGGGCTTTTACGGCTACGGAAGTGAAGTTCAAACTTCTCAATCTTCCCCTGTTTAACTTTTTTCTTGCCGTCTCTGAGTGCCTTACAAGCCTCTCGAACGGCGACATCACGGATGGCACGCGGGCAGTCTAACGCCCAATCTGGCATAATTGAATTGATGTATTTCTTGTATTCCTTCCAGTCAGGTGTATTGCCCTCGTGTTTTTTCAACTGCTCAATCGTCACATTGTAAACGTAGCGGCTGGTATCCAGCCAGAACTTAAACAGGCGTGCCTGATCCGGTGTTGGATAAATCCGTATCTTCTTTGCTTTAATGACTGTCACTTCGGAGTCTATCTGTTTAGGCTGTGAATCCTTTAAGGCAGGCAAGCGAATCTTTGATGGGTGCTTGCGGGGATGGCTGATGATCCGCGTGGCGAACCATGATTGCTCCACTGGCAGAACCGGTGATGATGTTGATGTGTTTACCTCCGCAACGAGCGAGTCGATCTCGGCAGGTGACAATAAATGTGTGCTAATCACCGCACATTGCTCGTTCCAGTATGGAGTTAAGCCTTTATCGTTTAAAGCTAAGCCCACTGCCACTATCCTTGATCATTGCTGCTATCTGCATCACGCCGTAAGGAGTTGGGATGCTAACTCAGGCTACTTTGCTTGATGGCACCTATACCATTGTTAACTTTTTGACAAGCGTTACCAAACTACCAGATGTTGTTTAACTCCTAAAATCTTGGCTGCTAAAACGTCATGGATTATAACACCAGGTAGGTGTCGAACCATTTCACAATTTCATCCGCATATTCACGCGGGAATCTCGTGTAGGCTTCACGGTGCCTGGCTTCCGGCACGACCCACAGCGCCGTCTCAACGGGTGCTGCCTGTCGCATATGCTGGATCGTTAGCTCATCAACAAACTGATCATATTCCCCATGTATGAATAAAATCGGAGCGGATGTTACATTCTTGACCCACCGCGCACCATTAACTTTATGCAGCGGCACGTCCGCCATACGTGAACCAAACCAGAGTGCCATACGAACGAAGGTTCGCACAAAGGACTCTGGCAACCATCTTCGTGAAATCCAGCGGCCAATCGTGGTCTGGATGGCCCCGGTCGCGCCATCGGCAATAATGCAGGCAATGGCTTCACTTTCAGCCGCCGCTCGAAAAGCGACCAGCGCACCCATGCTAAACCCTAGCACACCGACTTCCTGAATGCCATGCAAATCCGCCAAATATTGTATGGCACCTAGCACATCATTTTTCTCGGTCAGGCCGTAGGTGACATGCTCCCCTTCCGAATTGCCATGTGCGCGGAAGTTGAACATCAGCACATTAAACCCGGCGTTATGCAGGATTTTCGCCTCTGCAATGTCAGCATCCATGCTGCCATTTTGCCCGTGACATTGAATAATGGTGCGTTTGGTTGGTGTTGAGGCAGGTATCCACCACCCTTCCAGTGTCAGGCCATCTGTACTATCAAACGACACAGCCTCTGCATCCATGCCAAAGTCTGTCGGGTTGGCAGGTGAATCCGGCTCGCGACGGGCAACGAGTCGTTTTCCAGCATAATAGCTGGCAACTACCATCGGAAAGAACAGGACCGATAGGCACAACAGAAGAATTTGCACAGTTTAACGCTCCTCAATTCGGATGCTGAGAATCCGGTCGCCAGCGGGCGGATTTGGGAAGCGCAGCGGATCACCGGGATTACGGGCCGTCAAGTGTCGCACAATCTCCAACCCCTCCGTAACCTGCCCGAATATAGTGTATTTGCCATCCCATTCCTCTTCCCGGTTGGGCAGCGTTTCCATGGTGATAAAAAACTGGCTGCTGATGCGGTCGGGTTCACCTTCGGGATGCGACATCGCCACCCGTCCCGGTTCATCAAATACCAGCCCGTTGTCATTTTCCGGCTCAATGAAATAACCCGCATTACCCCGCCCCGTTTCGCTCGGATCGCCTGACTGTGCATAAAAGTCCGGTATCACGAGGAAAAATGTCCCCCGGTCAAACCAGCCCTCGCGGGTGAGGAAAATGAAGTTATTCACCGCGATTGGCGCGTCATCTTCCAGCAGGTCAAGGGTGATAGTGCCTCTGCTGGTCACAATTTCCGCCCGGTAATCCACATTTTCGCGCAGAGTCATCGGTGGCGGTGCTTCATAACCATTCTGTCGCAATAACGCCAGTTCAATTGCCCCGCGCAGTCCAAACAAATCATCCCTGTCATTCAGCGGTTCGCCGTTAATCAACAGCGTTGGTACACCGACAATACCGAGGTTATCCGCCTGCTCCCGGTAAGCCTCCACCAGTTCCTCAAAACGACCGTCATTCAGTGCAGCATCAAACGCCACGACATCCAATCCCGCCGTCGCCGCATACTCGCTCAATTTGGCGCGAAAGGCGTCCACATCCAGCGCAGCCCATTCCTCCCGCGTCGTAAACAGCACCGCATGCATATCCCAGAATCGTCCTTGATGTGCTGCCGCTTCACTGGCCTGTAAAGCGAGGCTGGCTTTGTCATTGCTCACCGTATCGGGCAGGTGTCGCCAGATAATTTGTATAGTGTCGGGAAATTCTGAACGCAGCGTTTCAAGGTCCTGAGCATATCGCGCACAGCGCACACATTGAAAATCCGCATACATAATCATCGTGACCGGGGCATCTTCGGGGCCAAGCCGGTAATCACGCGGCTCAATCGTCTCCGGCGTCGGATTCACCAGCCCGACATCATCAATCACATTGGCAGAAATCGCAGGCGGGAGTGGCGTTGGGTCGCCGCCACCGCACCCCGCCAGAAAGATCGCAATACCCAAAAGGACACTAATCCCCCGTAATCTATCCATGCATCACCTTTTCATACACCTCCAATGTCGCCTGTGCTGTCTTGCGCCATGAGAATTTGGTGGCCTGTCCGCGCCCCAGATTAGCCAGATGTTCGCGCAAGTCCCCTTGCACCATCACCGCCAGTACCGCCGCACCGAGTGAACGCGCATCATCCGGGTTCACCAGATAAGCAGCCTCTCCCGCAACTTCCGGAATGGATGACACATCACTCGTCACCACCGCCGTCCCGGACGCCATTGCTTCCAGCACAGGTAAGCCAAAACCCTCGTATTTGCTGGGAAAAATAAACACCGTCGCCAGCCGGTAGAGCGCAGCCTTTTCGTCCTCATCAACATCACCAATCCAGTGAATGAATCGGTCTACCTCAAGTTTTTTAGCATAATCTTTCAAATCTGGAAAACGAGCCGTCCCGGTTTTCTCTGGATAATGTCCTGCCAGCACCAGCGGCATTTGTGCTCCCAGACTCGGTCCTGCATAGGTCCACGCCAGCAGTAAATTATTTACATTTTTACGAATATCATAACCGCCGACATACAGGGCAAACTCGTAAGGCAGATCGTACTTTTCGCGCACAGCCTCTTCCGCCTTTTCATCCGCCACTGGCGAAAAACGCGCGTCCGCCGCCAGATGCGTCACGGTGATTTTTTGTGCCGGGATGTCCAGTTCCTCTATGATGTCGGTTTTACTGGCTTCAGAGAGGGTAAGGATATGCGCTGAGCCTTTTGCACTGGCGGAGACCAGACTGGTATATAAAATCCCGCCCAATCCGCTACGGTACAGTGGCAGTTTTAACGGGATGATGTCGAGGACGGATGTCACCAGCCGCGCGGGTTTACTGCTGAGTGGCGCACCCCAATACGGCACATGAGCAATATCCGCCCCGATGCGCCGCACCATTGCGGGGAATGAGCGCTGCTCGAACCAGATTTTGCCCAATTTTCTTCCAAGAGGACTGTTTGCATGAGCTACATTAACATCCGGTGGTAACTCTTCCAGCGTGGTGACATGGGCGGGTACGATGAGGGTGTAGGTGTTGTCGGGGGCAAGTTTTTGCAGGGCGGTCAGGAGATGTCGAATATATTGACCACTGCCCACATGAGGTTGGTCCCAGAACCAACCATTAAATGCAATGTGCATACCTGCTCCGTTACTAATGTAAATGCTGAACCGTTTCTAAAATGAATATGGAGGTGGAAACGCTGCCCATCAGAAATAGGATCGC
Source organism: Chloroflexota bacterium (assembly GCA_022616515.1). Taxonomy (GTDB): domain Bacteria; phylum Chloroflexota; class Anaerolineae; order Aggregatilineales; family J027; genus JAKEEQ01. The sequence continues at coordinate 4,172 of JAKEEQ010000456.1, forward strand.
AGCCGCTCGTAATCCACAACTACCTTGCTTTTTTTGCGCCTTGATGATCTGCAATGCAGCATCGGTGGGCGTATTAGCTTTAATGTCAGCTATCTTATCCGAAAACACTTCGTGTTTGGCGTGCCCTACTGCCGAAATTACGGGAATATCAGTACGACAAATTGCCTCAGCAATGATGGGATCATTGTAGACTGCAAGAGTTGAATATTCCCCACCGCCTCTTGTAATGACAATAACATCTGCGGTTTGTTCCCTATGTATTTTTTCAATTGCCTCAGCAATCCGTATAGGAGCAGTTTCACCTTCAATTGGGACATCCATCACGAAAATTTCGGCAGGAGTTTTCTTTGAAATATTGTCTTTGTATGTGGCAATGAAGTCTTCAACCGCATTACTATATTTGCTGGTAACAAGCGCGATACGTTTTGGTTTTTCGGGAAGAGCCTTCTTTTCCTCTTTCCACACCCCTTTCTTACGCAGGGTTTCTTCGATTTCAAGGAAATTAGACACCGCTGACCGCTCAATCAACCTGATTTGCTGTACTTGAATCTCCAGTCGGGCAGCACGGTCATATACCTGAATGTCACCCAAAACCTCAAGTTTCATTCGATTTGTTACCGTAAATGGCATATCAGCCTGTATAGCTTGGGATATCATACATTGAATAGACCAATAATCATCTTCAAGCTTAAAATAAACATGACCTCGGCTGGATTGGTGGCAATCGCTTACTATTCCTGACACCCAGAAACTCTTTCCAAGAGTCTCTTGATGGATAGTGGATTGCACTTGCGTATTTATCTCTCTGACCGAAAAAACTTTTTCATCATCCATAATTCAAAATTAGGCGAACTTTTTACAGCCCGCCCCTCCACATCATTTACCCGCTGCCATCATCATACCCGTTCGGGTGCGATTGATGCCAGGCCCACGCCGTCGCAATAATTTGCTCAAGCCGGGGATATTTCGGCTCCCAGCCCAACTCATCATTCAACTTCTCCGACGAGGCGACCAGCATCGGGCTGTCCCCCGCACGGCGCGGCGCAACAACCGCCGGAATATCGTGCCCGGTCACATCACGCGCTACATCAATCACCTCACTGACCGAATAGCCGTGCCCGTTGCCGATGTTATACGTCATCGTCCGGCGATCATCCAGTGCCTCCAGTGCCAGCACATGCGCCGAGGCGAGATCTTCCACATGCACATAATCGCGGATACAGGTTCCGTCCCGCGTCGGATAGTCATCACCAAAAATTGTGATTGCCGGGCGCTGGTCGAGCGGAACCTGCAACGTCAGCGGAATCAGGTGCGTTTCCGGTGTATGTGCCTCACCCCGGATGGCATTCCCCTGCTCATCAACCATTGCCCCACACGCATTGAAGTACCGCAAAATAGCGTACCTCAGCCCCAACTGCGCTTCGTACCAGCGAATCATGTCCTCGATCATGAGCTTCGTTTGCCCGTAGACATTGGTCGGTCCAATGGGGTCATTTTCCTCAAGTCGACTGGCGCTGCTCTGGTATACTGCCGCCGTCGATGAGAACACAATTTTCTTAACCCCATACGTCATCATCGCATCCAGTAAAACCTGCGAATTGACCACATTATTGCGGAAATACTTACCGGGGTCTTCCATCGACTCCCCGGCTTCAATGAAAGCGGCAAAATGAATCACCGCATCGAAGTCATGACTTTGAAACAGCACATCGAGCGCCGAGCGGTCACCAATATCGCCCTTGATAAAAGTAGCATCGGCAGGAACCGCCGCACGATGGCCTTTGACAAGGCTGTCATACACCGTCACCTGATGCCCTGCCTTCAGAAAATGGGCCGATGTTGTGGACCCGATATAACCGGCTCCCCCGGTAACGAGAATGTGCATTCGTATCTATCCTGTGTAATCGAGGTATTGAATAACGGCCTCGCGCATTTCCTCGTACATGCGCTGTTCAATGTCCTCAAGGAGTGTTCGGGGCACATACGCCCATAGATCGGTTTCCAGTCGTGCCGGGTCATTGAGTACATTGCGTAATTCATTTACACCCTGCTTGACCCGACTCCCCAGTACCTCAATGGTCAGTGATTGTCCAGCCGGGGCAATCTGTGCTGCGATGTTATCCCGCCATGCAGCAATAGCGCGGTCCTCCAGAAAGGGTAACCAATCGGCTGGTTGTGGTGAGGTAAGCGCCGGATAAACGTCATCTTGCAGTGCCTGATAATCCCGCTCATCCACAATTGCCAGCAAAGCATGTAGCATAAATAATCGCTGCGGCCACTCTGCCCAATCTTTCCCGCCAAAATTGGGGAATGAGAAATCACGCCACCAGATTTCATCCATCTTCAAATGCCCGATGTACCCCGCAATAAACACGAGGTGTTCCTGGTCCATGATAAGATTGGCTTGAAGTTCTGGATAACGCTGCAACATGATGGTCGCCGGGGATATTTCTATCGGATCGCGATAGGTGAAAAAATGCGTGTCTTCGCGTTTAAGGTTGCTCTCATGCTGACCATCAGCAGCAATTGACCCCAATAAAAAAGCGCCCCAATGTTCCCGTAAATACGCCTGCAAGGCTGGCGGAACATCA
>JAKEEQ010000457.1 GCA_022616515.1 Chloroflexota bacterium
ACTTCGGCGGCCACCAGTTCAATGTCCCTCCGCCCGCTGTAATTGAGGATTTCGATGTGGACTCGTTCTTGAAATAATTGGTTGAGGGTAGGCGGTTTATAGAACTGCTCAATAATCTCGTGAAATGGCTCTTCGTTTATCCAGAGAACCGCAGCACCCGACCTGCTTGTGAACGGTGCAGCAGCGTTGAAATCAATGTAGAAACTCTGGATCAGGTTGGGTTGAAGCTGAACGGCATACGGCAGCAGCTTCAAAATTGTGGCAAGAGTCATATCCGTCACGACAATGTCATCAACCTGTCCCCATAATTCGGGGACGGTATCCCACAAATCCTGCTCAAAAAACTGCTGCCAGATAGCCCGCAGTAATGCCTGCTGGCGCAGGTTTCTATCAAAATCGTTGGTGGTGGCTCGGGAACGGACATACCACAGGGCTTCATCACCGTCGAACTCATGAATCCCCACCGGGATGGTAACCCACTCGTAGTTGTCAGTCAGTTCCGGGTTGAGATCAGGTCTTATCAGACGGTAATCGGACAGCTCGCACGCGACAACCATCTTTACGCCACCTAACCCGTCAATCAAACTGGCAAATCCCTCAAAATTGACCAGTGCATAGTAGTCAATGGGAATGCCGAAGTTGTAGCGTATTGTTTCCTTCAGCAGGGCAATACCGCCACCTCCCTCCCAATCCTGGAGATATCCCCACAGAGCAGCGGTGTTTAGCCGGTCATAGCCCTGATCGGGAATATAGACCCATAAATCGCGGGGCAGGGAAAGCATGTTAACGGTTCCGATAGTCCGGTTAATCGACACGATAATCATGGCATCTGTCCGAAAATCACCCTGACCCGGACGGCGATCCGACCCGATTAACAGGATATTAGTCAATTCATATTCGGTCTCCATCAGTTCGGCCCGTTGGGGTGCGCCGGGCGCTTTGGTAAACGTTGCCGTTGGAGTCAGCGTGGGCGGCTCAACCACAGTTGGAGTTGGGGTGCGCGTTGGCGTGGGTGTAACGGTGAGTGTTGGGGTGGCAGTTGGTGTATCCGTGATGGTCGGCGTCGCCGTAAATGTTGGGCTGCGCGTTGCGGTCACGGATGGAGTTAGTGTGGGTGTGTCGGTATACGTCGAGCTGGCGGTCGGTGTCGGTGTGCCGGTACTGGTTGCCGTCGGAGTCGATGTCAGACCGGGCATATCGGTTGGAAGCACAATAACGGGGAGAGAGATCATCTGCGTATTCGTCGCCGATGGCGATGGCACGGCTGCGGTTTCAGTTTTACTGGCAGACGAGAATATCCACCATGCCCCGCCGATGATGACCAATAGTCCAAGGAGTAATATGATGCCAAAAATGGTGTAGACCGCTGATCGTCTCACGCATGCCCCCTCGTACAATCAAAGAAAAAAGTATAACAAAAAAGCACACCACGTGCAGTATGGTGTGCTCTTTGTCTCAATTCTATGGGTTGGTCATTCGGTGTATGACTTGTAGAGGGCGCGAGTTTCTTTGGAAGGCGTGATGTCATACGTACGGCGCAGTTCCCGTTCGAGGAACTTATACTGTGCCGTCACACTGGCAATATCGCGCATATCAAAATAGATCGCCATGATGGCGCGATGCACATCCTCCCTTTCCGGTTTTTCGGCGACGGCCCTCAAATAGTAGCCCAGTGCTGTTTCCTGACGACCACGCTTTTCATTGTAACGACCGAGTTCAATCAGGGTTTGCACGTAGTAGTTTTGCAACTTTTCTCTCTTAGCCAGTACCCAGGGCATATCAAGTCCCTCTAGATAGGGATGTCTGTATAGCGATGCGGCGCGATACCACTTGCCGGGTGCAAGTGTCTCAGGATCATTCATGGCGCTTTCGTAGGCATGCTCGAATTCACGGGCATCGTATAGGATCGTAACTTGATTGGACGGAATGTAGAAACCGCCGCTGTAAGATGTAATGTCGTAATTCAACTTTTCGCTGATTTTACGCTTGGTGACGTGGAAAACGTTGGTTGCTTCTTTGATGCCGAGGTGGGGCCAGAAAGTCTCGAAGATGGTATTTCTAGTTACTCTTTCGTGTTCAATAAAAAAGTAACATAAATTTCTGGGTAATGCCCCATCCCAACTGGTGACCTGGAATCCATCAGACAGAACGCGGATGTCTCCAGAGAGCGAGTAGAACTCAATGACCCCCAGATCCGTCTCATAGTGGAACATTCCGCCACCAATTGCGTTATCCTGCCCGAAAGTGCGTCCCAATCCACTCTGAATGATCTCGTTCCACGGATGACGGAACAATTCTCTGCCGTTTGCCACAAGGCGGATATTGGTGGGAAGTTCCTTAACCAGCGTGAGGAAAAAGTCGCCATAGGCAGGATCACTATATTGAACTGTGTCAAGTTGATCCAGGATCAGCAGAAAATCTTCGCTGTGTAAATCGGCTAGATCGTCTGTCAATGCTTCTGCCCAGACTCGCGCATCATTGGAGTCTGCAAGCGATTTCTTCGTTTGTGAACCGAATTTATCGGGAAACTGCGGATCCGACATAAGTCCATTAAGGAATGTGCGTATACTTGTATCTTCCGGCGTAAGTGCATAATAATGAATGATGATATTTTCCAGTTTGTGGATTAAATATGCAATTAAGGCGGAGCGATTAGGATGACGCGGATAGATGATAATACACGGTTTGTCAAACTGCTGTTCGGTTAATGGACTTATCTCGGAAGTGTTAATTAAAGTTTGATAGTAATCCATTTAGTGCCCCTAGTTGTTTACAAAACTTCGCTCTCGTACAAAAGTTATTGAAGATGCTACAGATAAATTTACTACTAGTTCGTTAGATTTTAACACCAAGGATGAATAAGTCAAGATTCTCTTACGCAAAAAAAACTAATTCGCACTGATGCTCTCATTCAAATCGTTTTGGTGAGCCGCAGCCTGCTCGGCTCTATATTGTTGTCGTACATCTTCTTCGATTCGGTTCACAGCGCGTGCAAAAATGAGAAAACCTGTATGGCCGATTATAGCATCGTCGGGCCGGATGTGGGTAATGAGGTCATCAAGGCTGGGTGGAAGGATATATAAACCGTTACCAATATTGGTCTGGACCTGCTCACCATAGTCAAGTCCCACAATCTCATCAAAACGAATTTCACCCAGATGCGTTTGCAGTTTTTGACCTTCTAAAATAGTCCTGATAAAGACTTTACGATCTTTCCCAATCAGCATCGCAATGTCTCCATATTGGACGGTAGGTCCGGATGGTATTCGCACGATTTCCTCCTGATTGTGTAATTGTGAACAAGTTGGCCGATTTTATCAACCGGCAAAGTGCGCTATGATAGGATCAGGTTAGAAATCCGCCAGAAAAGTGATAGAACATGCCAATCCTGAAGATGCCCACGGTTGAGTGGTTTTATGTTGAGAAAAAAGGTGACAATCCAGTTCCCATTCTTCTCATCCATGGGGCAGGCAGTACCCACATGACGTGGTCGTCGGAACTGCGCCGTCTGCCGGGTTACGCTGTGCTGGCAGTAGATTTGCCGGGGCATGGGCGCTCCAGCGGAACCGGCTTTCAGAGCATTCCGGGCTACGCTGACAGCGTTATCGAGTGGATGGATGCTATTCGCTGCAACACCGCCATTGTCGTGGGGCACAGCATGGGTGGGGCAATAGCGCAATATCTAGCCCTGCGCTATAAAGAACGTGTAAAGCATCTTGGGTTGGTGGCAACGGGACCGATCCTCAATGTTAACCCGCAAATCTTTGAAATGATCGAAAATGATTATGAGCGGATGGTTGAAGTGGTTAATGGCTGGATGTGGGGCAAGAATGGTGACGAGCTAAACAAGATGATGAATGCCCAGCAAATGCTCTCGACAGATCCACAGGTGATGTATGGGGATTATTTTGCCTGTGATCGTTTCGATGTGCGTGACCAACTGCACTCAATCACACAACCAACCCTGATTATTGGCGGTGGTCAGGACAAAATGACGCCCTTCAAACTCAGTAAGGCACTGGATGAAGGGATTCCAAATACCACCCTTGTCCAGATTGAAAATGCGGGGCATATGATAACCCTTGAACATCCGAAAGCGATTGCGAACATAGTGCAGGACTGGCTGTCGCGGTGAAACTTAACATACTTCAAACTGTTCTCTGTAGAAAATTTGTGCTACGCTCTCAGCAGGAGGTTGGGCCATGCGTCGTGACCGTCAGAGTGAAATTGTAACGGCTGTTATTGTTGCCAGTGCGCTTGCGTTAGCACTTGCTTTTGGAATTGTGTTGACTCTCAGCGGCAATAACACCGATGATGCAACTCCCACCGCCAGCAATAGCGAAGTTCTCGTCGGGGATAATCCTACTGAAATTGCGCAGGCGGCTGCCACACTGACGATTACGGATGAAGACGATGATACTGAGGAATCACCAACACCCGAAGATACATTAACCAGCACAACCGAGCCGACCGCAACTGATACCCGTACGCCACGTCCCACAGCAGAAAGTCCATCGGCGACTCGCACGCCGCGGCCTACCCGCGTACAGGCAACGCCAACGATTACCCGTCGGCCAACACGTACTGCCACTCGCACCCCGACCGATACTGCAACGGATACGCGGACACCCACTGATACGGCAACCGATACAGACACACCAACCCGCACCCCGACAGCGACGCGGACGTTCACACCAACGCGCACGCCAACCAACACACCCAGCAATACGCCAACGCGCACACC
>JAKEEQ010000044.1 GCA_022616515.1 Chloroflexota bacterium
CCATTCCGGGTGAGGGACATGCAATCTTACGAGATGCTATCGAACATGACGATATGATGGTACGGCGAGCCGCGGTGTTTGGGTTGGCTAAACTTCAAACAATGTGGGCGATTGATGAGATGTATCGCATCATGAGGGAAGATTCTCAATGGTATGTGCGCTCGGCTGCGGAATCAATCTTCACGTTTGTTCAGGACCCGGAAGAGAAGGGTTTGAAACCGTTTCCCGCAGTTGACACCTTAACGTGGCTCAATCAATGGGCCAGCAGCCAGCAAATACCAGAGGATGCGACACTGGCACAGGTCGTGCTCCATGCATTCCGGACAGGACAAACACAGGTACGAGTACTGGCCGCGCATGCCCTTACCTATCTGGACCCATCTGATGTGGTGAAACCGCTCTATGGTGCATTGAGTGACAGAGATGAAGCGGTGCGGGCAGCGGCACATCAAGCGCTAACGGAAATTCATCTGCGGGCCACGAGGCCCCTGCCGGGAATTGCCTGATGGCTAATGATCGTGATCCAATTGCACAGCACCGCCGTGATCTCAGGTTAAAAATCGTAACACCGATAATTGGGGCAACTATTTTCGTATTGTCCCCCATTGTCATCTTATCAGTTTTGCTTGTCATGGGTGAAATTGACAAAGGACAATTAACGACAATTTCTGTGATTATGGCTGGTGTTTGTGTTCTTTTGCCCCTCGTTACCCTGATGGCGGGCTTGGATTTTGCGATGATCATGCTAATATGGGGCACGGAACAAATCCCGGCGTTTCTGGTCCCGGTGGTTCGATGGCTGCGGAAAACAATTCAACAGGTTGCGGCACTGCTACAGACAGCCATTGATTGGACCAGCGAGCCGGTAATCTTTGTGGAAAAATGGCTGGTCTATATCGGCACATTCCTGAATGGATTGGTGAACTGGTTTGAAACCTATGATGAAGAGATCAAGCATGAGTAGATTACCTGTCGAAACCACTTCTTCGAGTAACAGCAGATCACAGATTTATATTTTAGGCAGCATCATCGGGCTGGCAGTGGGTTTTATCTCGGCCTATCTGTATGCACGCGCCGTCGACGAATCGGATACCGAGAGCGATTTAGAGGCTGGCGATTATGTGAAAATCGGACTGGCTCTGGTGACACTGGTCCGTCAGATGACCGAATTGGGCAGTGGTAAGAAAAAGTAGTTTGTTCTGGGCAGGACGTATTGGTGCATTTATCATGTTCGTCTTGGTGTTGAGTTTTCCGCGTCCCGGCCCTCGCATTCCTCGCGCTAAACACCAAAATGTGCGATTAGACCCTCCACAGGTAGTCCAAACAAGCGACCACCGTATATGTGTTCATACCCGTCTCACCGATGAGGTCGAAGAAAGCAAGATCCAGCAGACGCTGCGGCTGGTTCGAGAAATGGGCGCGACCACAATAGTAGAATTCCTGCCCTGGTCCTATGTGGAGCAGGAAGAGGGTGAATATCACTGGCTTCATCCAGACCGCATCATTAAACATGCTGAAAATCAGGGGCTGACGGTCATCGCCCGGCTCGGATTCGTACCTGAGTGGGCACGCGATGATCTTGATGGCCCAACTTCCCTGAATTATTTACCCGAAGATCAATATCCTGCCTTTGCCAGATATGTGGCAGCCTTCGCTGAACGTTATGCTGGTCGTGTGAGCCACATCATTATCTGGAATGAACCCAATCTCAATTTTGAATGGGGAGGTCGTCCCGCCGATCCGCAGGGTTATACAAGACTCCTCAAACTGGCCTACGAGGCGGCTCATGAAGCCAATCCTGATGTTGTGATACTGAATGCTGCGCTGGCCCCAACTGTCGCACCACCCGGTGGGCAGGAAGGTGGCTGGAATGATCTCGATTATTTACGCGAAATGTATGAAGCAGGAGCGGGCGCTTACTTTGATGCCGTTGCGGTTCACACCTACGGATTTGGGCTGCCGCCACAGGTTGAGCCTGCACCGGATGCGTTGAACTTTCGCCGTATCGAACTGATGCATGACATTATGGTGGAATACGGCGATGAAGATAAAGCTGTTTTTTTGACAGAAACCGGCTGGAATGACCATCCACGTTGGGCGTATGGCGTGAGCACAGCACAACGAATTGCTTACACCCTTGAAATGTACGAATTTACACGCGAGGCGTATCCGTGGTTAGAGACCCTGTGCATCTGGGCTTTCCGGTATCCGGCTCCTACCAACAGTTATCCTGACTATTACACCCTTATCTCGCCAAACTTTGACCTTAAGCCGATTTATGAAGCCCTTCAAGAGTATGCTCGCTAAACGCCAGACATTGATCGTGGCAGCATCTGTTGTGACGGCGGTAGTTCTGGGTGCTGTCATCTGGATGGTGCTTTTTCGCGATGATGGTCCACCTGACCCGGCCTGGGAAAAAATCCAGCGCGAAAAACAACTTGTTGTCGCTATCGACCCGAGTTATCCGCCCTTTGCCCAATATGGAGACCCGGTGCCGGTTGGTATTGATGCCGACCTCGCGCAGGCGATTGCCGATGAATGGGGCGTAGAGGTACACTTTTCGTGGCAAGGGTATGATGGTCTCTATGATTCTCTGCTATTGCGCCATGTTGATATAATTATTTCCGCGATACGGTCTGACCCGCTGCGTACGGATCTGATTTATTATACCCAACCCTATCTTGACGCCGGACAGGTTTTTGTTGGGATAGAGAATGCACCGCAGGACTTCATGGCTGTGGAGCAGGACGATGTTATCGCCGTTGAGTTCGCCTCTGACGGAGCCATTGCAGCACAACAGCATGAACTGAGACAGGTCATAGAAACACAATCATCAGCAGAAGCCATTCAAATGGTGCTCGATGGAAACGCAGATTATGCGCTTGTAGATAGAATCTCCGCAGGCGAGTTTGCCAATCAAGTCGTCATTTCGGGACCTGTCGTATCTGATCTGTATTCAATCGCGATCCGGCGCGAAAACTGGCGATTGGCGAGAAATGTCGAAGAAACGCTTTTGAAGTTCAAAAACAACGGTACACTGGACGAAATTGTCACAACATGGCTAGGCTATTTTCCAGAACCATAACGTAATTCTGACGGTACATCATAATAATAAATAGAAACTGTATTCCTCTAGAAAGCTTCAATGCTGCCAATGCTAAGGGCGTCGAACGTGATTCGTACCAGAATAAAGAAGATATTTCGTGACTCTCTCTCACAAAAGACACGCACCTTCTTTGTCATTTTCAGCATATTTGTAGGCGTTTTGGGGACAGTTGTTCTGTCCACAATGGGGCAGATGTTAGCCAGACAAATTGGGAATGACCTGTCGCCTGATGAAATGGCGATGTTGCGACTCTATGTGTCCAGCGAAGCGGATGGGCCAATTGATAATGAGGCGGTTTTTGATGCCGTGCGAGAAGAAGCGACGGTGACGGATATTGAAGGTCATGCGGCGTATGAAGTAGCATGGCGATTACCCCAGGATTCTATGTTTCGCAGTGGTGATTTGTTCGCCTATTCCCAGCCGTTTTCGCTAACTGATATTGAACCTATCCGGCTTGTGCAGGGGCGTTATCCCCTGCCGGAACGTAACGAAGTTGCCCTTGAGCGGCGCACTGCTGAGAGACACGGGTTGTCGATTGGCGACTCCGTTATTGTTACCCAGAACACGGGTCTCCAATTTAGTTGGAAAATTGTGGGGATTGTTTTTCAACCTTACCTCTATTTCGGCGATAAGTCAGCCGACAATAATCTTTATGCGACCTATACCGACGCCCAGACACTGCTGGGTTTTGATGGCTTTAGCTCAATATATGTGCGTTTTTCGGATTTTAATGCGGCCCGCAGTCAGGCACTTCGTGTCCGCAGAATGATCAACGATGAAACGCCTTATAACATCGTTTTTTATCTAATAAATAGACCAGAAGACAATGCTATGCTGGTTGGAGCACAGCGTTTTCGAAATGTGCTGATGATTCTGGCGATTATTTCCACGCTGGTCGCCAGTCTGCTCGTGGCAAATATCGTAAATATGATTGTTACCGAGCAGCGTGGACAAATCGGCACTATGAAGGCTCTGGGTGCTGAAAGAGACGATATTTATTTCATATATCTGGGCATGGTTTTATTATACGGCCTCATTGCAACCATACCGGCAATTTTGATAGGTGTACCCATTGGAACATTTGCCGCCGCAGAAGTCGCACCGCTCGCCAACACTGTACTCACTGATCGGTCTGTCCCGTTACAACCTATTGTTCTCGCCCTTTTTATGGGACTGGTTGTTCCGGTACTGGCGGCGCTTGTTCCGGTGTTTATGGGGACGCGAGTGACGATTCTGGAGGCAATTAACGACCGGGGTATCCAGTCAGATTTTGGGCGTGGCGTGCTGCCTCACCTTGTGCGTATTGCCCCTACGCCTATGATCCTAACTCAGTCGCTGAACAACTTCCTGCGCCGACGGACGCGGCTGGTGTTGACCTTTATCTCGCTAACCCTCGCGTCCGCGGCCTTCATGGGCATGTACGCCACATTTTTCTCCCTGAACAATGTTTTGACCGATATTCGTGACCGGCTTAATGTGGACCTTTCGCTGGACATCACCAATATCGAAGTCAGGGACGTGATTGATAGTTTTATACTTGACAATGATTCTGAAGGTACTCTCGCTATTTCGCCCGGCGTTGCGGTTGAACTCCGGGCAGATGAAGAGGTCGTTAACGGTGATACAGGGGAATCCGAGTTGGGTTATCCAATAGTCATCACTGCGGTAGAGGACCTTTCAAACGTAGCAGGATTGGAGTTTGAGGATACCTCCGTGCAGTTTGACCGCCGCGATACCATTGTTATTACTCCGCAAATGGCCGAACGGTATGATAAACAGGTCGGAGACACGATCAATATTCGCACACCCCGGCAAATGCAACCGTTCGAAATCGTGGGCATTGCATCGTATCCCTTCGAAACCGCTTTCATATACTGGGAGACACTGGCAGAGTTTGTAGGTGAAATACAGGATGCCCCAACCCCCAACAACTATTGGGAGCGTGTCGAGGTCAGGAAGCAAGACGGCGACGTTGTCGAGACATGGGCACTTGGCGTCGATCAGCAAATAGGTCTTTACTTGAGCGATGAGTTCGTAGAGTCCGAATCCGGCGTCATTGTCACACAGGCGTTTGCAGAAGCGGGTCATTTTGAAGTGGGCGACCGGATCGCCATCAACGCGGGAGATGGTAACATCCTGAACGGTGTAGATGGCCTTATGCGTGATGAGTATCGTTTTACTATCACTGAAATTCTTGATGTTTCCTCGGCTGAGATGGCGATCATCACCAGAAATATGCCAGCCGAAGCTGATGCAGCCGAGGGTATGATCGCACTTTTCTGGGCTGATCTGGCTGAAGCTGTTCAGTTTGACTTTCAATCCTTTTATCCCGATACCTTCCTTGTCAATTTGACAGACCCTATGAGCAATGTAGAGGATCAATCCGAAACAGCCGTTGTTGAACCGAATGTCCTCTTTGACAACGAGGTTGGCTTTGCGGATCGAGTGGTGCAAACGGTGGTCAGTATTGGTGTGGTCATGAATCTGGCCTCCATGCTTATGGCGCTGGTGGGCGGCATCAGCCTCTTAACGATTACCCTCATGACAGTATGGGAGCGCCAGCGTGAAATCGGCGTAATGCGTTCAGTCGGCGCAACCAACACCGTAGTATTTGTGCAATTCTTGCTTGAGGGTGTTATAGTCGGATTGCTGGCATGGATGGTAAGCGTTCCTTTGAGTTTCTATCTGGCCCGCTTTTTGACCGACAGTGTACCTTTTAGCGAAGTGATCACCTTCGCGTATACGCCACTTGCACCGGTGTTGGGATTGGTGGGCATGTTGATCGTTACCGTACTGGCCGTACTGTATCCAGCCTGGCGGGCGTCGCGACGCACTGTGTCAGAAATTCTGCGTTATCAGTAGGTTGAAGACGATCCCGGGCAGGATATAGACGAAAAAAGCGGGGCACGAAACCCCGCCTTTGTTATTAGAGCCGACATTTACATTTAATGTCAGTAGTCTTTCAACGCACTGCGCATACGACGTTCATCATCACGCTCTTTGAGGTCCTGACGTTTGTCATACTGTCGCTTGCCTTTTGCCATCGCGATTTCAAGTTTCGCAAAAGCTCCCTTTAAATAGAGCTGGGTGGGCACAATGGTGTACCCCTTGCGTGCCACGTCCAGCGCGATACGGTCAATTTCACGCCGGTTCAAGAGAAGTTTTCGCTCACGATACGGATCATGGCCTTTCTGCGCCGCCTGCTCATAAGGCGCGATGTACATGTTCAATACCCACAGTTCACCATTGCGCTCCTGCACATAGGCTTCAGAGATATTGATGTGTCCGGCCCGGATGGACTTAATCTCGGAACCCATCAGGACAAGTCCTGCTTCGTAAAACTCCTCAAGATGGTAGTCGTGACTGGCACGCCGGTTGCGCGAAATGACTTTTATATTGTCAGCCATACCATCTTCCTTTCTAGCCGCCAAACAAAAACGCGGTTCTCTTTGTACCCAGATAATGTGTGTCGATGTATTCCAGTGCTGTGTCAAGGACGCGATCATTGCCTTCTTCATCAAACTGATCGCCTTCTACCACGACATCGGGAGTCAAGCCAACCCCGTTGATGTCCTGCTTGCCCGGGGTAAACCATGCCGCGCGGGTGATGCGCAGTTCGCCGCCGCCATTCAGTGCCTGTAGATTCTGAACAGAGGCTTTGCCGAAACTTTGCTGCCCGATGAGGGGCGCTCGGTCGCGATCTTGAATGGCCCCCGCCACAATCTCCGACGCGCTGGCAGTCCCACCGTCAATGAGGACAACGAGCGGAATTGATTCACCAATATCCCCGGTTTGTGAGAAGAACTCTTCAATAACCGATTCACGATCTTCTTCGGTTAGCACAAGTCCATCGGGCAGGTACAGGTCGGCAACTTCGACAGCCTCAGTCAGTAATCCGCCACCATTACCTCGCATGTCAAAAATGATGGCACGGGCATCTTGATTAAGCAGTGCTTGCAGTTCCCGCTCCACCTGTGACGAAGCTACTGCGCTGAAGTCCTGTAGATAAATGTAACCGACATTGTCAATCATGCGAGAGGCGACGGCAACCCGCTCAATCTCGGCGCGGATAACCGTAAACTCAAGCACTTCATCTGTGCCGGGGCGGAAAATGGTGATCGTGACTTCTGTTCCGACTTCGCCGGTAATCAAGTCCACAACTTCACCCACGCTCATACCTTCCACTGACTGACCATCGACGGCACGGATGATGTCTCCAGCCTCGATACCTGCTTTCTGGGCTGGATTGCCTTCCATTGGCCTGACGATAAACACTTCGCCGTCAGAATTGATGTCAACTATCGCGCCGATTCCGCCAAATACGCCCGAAAAGAACTCCCGGTTCTGCTCGGCTTCAACAGGTGGTGAGAAAAAGGTGTATGGATCATTCAGTGATTGTGTCAGTCCAGTTAACGCCGCGTATACCCGCTCCTGAGAATCGGGGGGGTCGCGGTAGAATTCCTCTTCAATGATATTCCACGCTTCCCAGAAGGCGATAAATTCTTCGGAGTAGGCTACATCGGTTTGTCTGCTGTATAAAATGCCGCCCAGAAATGAGACAGCCATCGCGATGATGAGGGCAATTGTAATAGTGATGAGCTGGAACGTGGTGAGGCCAAAAGCCAGACTTCCAGCCTCAAAACGTTCTACTTCTTTGTGACGTTGTAATTCCATTGTAGACTTCTACTGCTACTTTCCCGTTAACGAATGTTAACGATACATGATTATGACTTAATCAAGGCGGTAGCCCGCATTGCCCGCAGGAGTATCCCGCGAGCACCATTCAAATCTCGGTCTACAGGAACGCCA
>JAKEEQ010000458.1 GCA_022616515.1 Chloroflexota bacterium
GGCGTCATAATTGTGAGGCAGGAAGGGATTGTCGGTATCATCACCGAAGGCAAATTGCAGCACCTTCATGCCGGGAAGCTCATACTTTTCGCGCAGGGCTTCGACTTCGCGGGTAATCACGCCCAGATTTTCGGCAATCAGCGGCAGTTCGCCCAGTTCGTTGATGATCGTCTGGAAAAGCGCATCACCGGGGGCTTTCACCCACTGGCCTTTGACAGCGGTTTCCTCTTCGGCGGGGATTTCCCAGTAGGCTTCAAAACCCCGGAAGTGGTCAATACGGATGATGTCTACCAGCTTGAGCGTGGCCTTGATGCGCTTAATCCACCACTTGAAGCCGTTGTCCTGCATCAAATCCCACTTGTAGAGCGGATTGCCCCAGCGCTGCCCGGTGGCGCTGAAATAATCGGGGGGAACGCCTGCCACCACCGTCGGCTGTCCGTCATCTTCCAGATAAAACAGGTGTGGATTTTGCCAGACATCGGCGCTGTCATGGGCAACAAAAATCGGAATATCCCCCACAATTTTGATACCCTGCTCATTGGCAGCCTGACGCAGTTCCAGCCACTGCGTGAAAAATATCCACTGCGTGAACTTATGGTAGGCAATCTCATCTGCCAGCCGCTGGCGGGCGTCATTCAGGGCTGCTTCATCACGCTGGATGAGTTTGATGTCCCATCCGGTCCACGAACCGCCACCATTTGCACCTTTGAGGGCCATAAACAGCGCGTAATCTTCCAGCCAATCCGCAGTTTCATTGACGAAACGATGATAATCACTGTTACCGCCATCAAAATTGGCAACAGCATGGCGCAACCGATCATTTTTATATTCAATCACCGGGCCATAATTCACCGTGTGGGCGTCAAATTCAGCAATCGGCTGAATGTCGCCTTCACTGAGCAGGCCATCCTCCACCAGTTTTTCAAGACTGATCAGCATCGGATTGCCCGCAAAGGCCGAGAAGGATTGGTAGGGCGAATCGCCATAGCCGGTCGGGCCAAGCGGCAGCACCTGCCACATGTGTTGTTTAGATTGGCTCAAAAAATCAAGAAATTCATAGGCCGCTTTACCCAGATCACCGATTCCGTGCGGCCCCGGAAATGACGTCGGATGCAGCAAAACGCCGCTCGAACGGGGAAATCTCATTCTCACTCCTGAAAACTTTTCTTAAGAACAACGGGCAAAGAGTGTAGCAAATCTATCGGCTGAGTGCGAGAGTGGGTACAATAGAAGGCTGTATGAAAGGATCAGTGCATGAACACCGTCTTGATTTTCTCAACCGACCCTGACTCAACTTTGTATGCTGTCACCGAAGATGCAGGATTTACCCCGGTTATCGACAACAACGCCCATGTGCTGGTGGACCACGCGCAGGGCCAGACTCTGGTGGCGATACTGGTCGATCTGACTACCGATGAAGATCGGGGCATTGAAGCGCTGCAAACCTTTCAAAATTTCCCGGCAACGGCATTTGTTCCGCGCATTGCTGTTGTCTCAGCGGACAATAAACTCCCCGCGCTGGAAAATGGCGCTCACGAATTGATTCGCACCCCGGTTGACCCGATTATCCTGCGGACCCGGCTGCGCACCATGATCACCCTGCGCCAGACGATGAGTGCTGCACAGAGTGATTACCAGATCACCGAACTGAGCCTGATGGGTGTGCTGGATGTGCTGGAGCATGACCTGCGCAGTCCGTTGGGCATCAGCTTTTCTAGCCTCGAATTATTGAGCGAGTTTCTCGAAGACGAACCGAACATCGCCCCGCCGATTTTCCAGTTGATTAACAACACCAACATCGCCCTGCGCCGCCAATTATTCCTGATTGCCGATTTACTGGACTGGATTCGGCTGACGGCGGAGCAGTATCACTATGTGCCGAGCAACATTGCCATCGAAGAAACCATCAATCTGGGCATCCAGCACGGACTGGCCCTCGCCGAGTCAAATGGCATTGCTGTTGAAATGGACATTCAGAAAGGGCTTGGGTCGCCCGTTGGCGATGCCGAACTGCTGCGCCGCGTAATCAATGCCGGGCTGGACTGTGCCCTCAAATTCTGCCTTAAAGGCAACACGATTCGCATCCGGGCGTTTGAGGAAGACGGTCAGGCGGTGATCACCATGACCGACCCCGGACGCGGCATTCACGAGCAGTTTCAAAACGCCAGCATCTTCGATCTGGGCATTCAGTCCGAGGCGCGAAATCTGGGCAGCCGCAGTTCGGTGGCAATGGGACTGCCCTTTGCCCGTATGGCGGTGGAGCGTATCGGCGGCACGATTGACTACCTCAACGAGGACGAATTAACCACCCTGCGTATCGCCCTGCCACTGTAGCGACTGGCTGGGATAACCGTCCGTTTAACACTCGACAAGCGCCAGTTGATTGAAGACACGACGAAATACTCGTATGGAGAGGTGTAAGATGCCTACCCCTCAGGCGCTGACGCGCCAGCTCCCCAAGCATGGGGAGCGGTTAGGCGGGACGGGAACGAATCACCGTTTGAATTGGCGATAGTGGCAAGAAAACGGGTAAATGGCAAGTGCGAAGGTCCTCCCCATGCTTGGGGAGGAATACAAGGAGGGGTTGGAATAGTGATAGGAGGACAACAAATGACAGACGATAAACAGTGGGCAGGCAAACCATCACCCCCTGAACTCTGGAAGTTGCTTAAACCACGTGCCAGAGAGATGCGTAAAAATCCCACAAAAGCCGAGTCCCTGCTGTGGGGTGCCCTGCGACTACAAAAGATGCACGGGTTTAAATTCCGCCGCCAGCACGCGTTCGGACCATATATTGCCGACTTCTACTGCGCAAAAGCTAAACTTGTGATCGAAATTGACGGCACCTCACACGATGGGCGCGGGGAATATGATGAGGCACGCACCCAATATCTCGAATCACTGGGATTACGAGTGCTTCGTTATAGCAATGAAGATGTGCTGCAAAATCTGCAAGGTGTGGTTGATGGCATCGCCCATGTACTGTTGGGGGATGAGTAGTCTATCCCTGCTCAACCCCTCAGGCGCTAACGCGCCAGCTCCCCAAGCATGGGGAGCGTTTCGTCGTGGTGATGTGGAGTCAGCATTTGGCTTGGCGATGGTGGCTTGAGAATGGGGAAGTGGCATCGTGAAGGTCCTCCCCATGCTTGGGGAAGAAGACAAGGTGGGGTTGGAAGTGTTGCTGTGGCGAGTCGTTGATGAATGGGAAGCGGATTGGAAAACAAGGAAATCACAATGAATGTGTGTCGGATTTGTAAAGGACAATTAGAGGAGCGCCGCGTTACGCGCCTCCAAGAATATAATGGAAAATGGTACATCATCGAGAATTTGCCTGCACTGGTGTGCCGCCAATGCGGGGAAACGTACTACACACCGCAAGCTCATGATCGTGTAATTGACCTGATTACAGGCGATGCGGAACCAGTGCGTGTTGAGCAGGTCGCCGTTTTGGATGCGGGGTAGTGCCAATGACAAACTCTTTCTGGCGGGTACGCGCTTCTCGGTTGCTTTTCTCGCTGCATTCGTTGATGATCCCGACTGGCCGGTTGAGTACATCAGCGGCACGATTGATTATATTAGCGAGGATGAGATAACCGTTCTGCGCATTACCCTGCCGTTGTAACGATTAGTTGGGAAAACCGCCCGTTTTTGGGGTATACTATGCTTACTTATTAGACCCCGCGTAGTTTGAAATCTTATGGCAAAACAAACAACTTTTTTCCATCCACATCTCAATAATGGACTGTTCGCAGATTATTATCTGGACAATATCGTACCAGCCCTGCCCGAATGGGACGCCATGCGCGATACAGCACAGGCGGTTTTTGATGACATCAAAGCACTGCGCGATTCGCTCCAACCCGACAGGCTCGATGAAGCCCAACTTGAAGAAAATTATGTCCAGCCTATACTTGAACTGCTCGGTCACCATTACGCCGTGCAGGTTAAGATTCGCTACCGTGAACGCGGACACCGCAAGCCCGACTACATGTTGATGGCCTCACCAGCCGAAGCCCGCGCCGTCACCAATGACATCTACGCACCCGGCGACATCCAGCACGCACTGGCGGTAGCTGATGCCAAAAAATGGGGCGTCCCACTGGATAAGGCATCCGGTGGGGAGCGCAACCCCAGCCAGCAAATTGACGAATACCTGCGCTACAGCGAATTGACATGGGGTGTATTGACCGACGGGCACATCTGGCGCTTATATCACCGTGACACCAGCAAATACAACACCTATTACGCGGTTGACCTCGAAGACCTCATCCAGAGCGATGACCTCGACAACTTCCTGTATTTTTATGCCTTCTTCCGCCATAACGCCTATACCACCGGCTGGCTGGATAAGGTGCTGGCGGGCAGTGAAGAATTTGCCCAGAAATTAAGCGACAAACTGGAAGACGAGGTGTACGACGCGCTGGAAATGATTGCACAGGGCTATCTGGATTACCGCCGCAACCGTCTGGACAGCAGCCCCGCCACCCTGCGCGAGATTTATGAACAGAGTCTGGTGCTGCTCTATCGCCTGCTGTTCATTTTCTATGCCGAAAGCCGCGATATTTTGCCCATGCGCAACGATGGCTATCGCCAGCAGCGCAGCCTTTCTGCCATCAAAGAGGATGTAGCCCGCACACTCGATGCCAACCGCAGTCTCAACCCCGATTCGGGCAATGTTTACAATCGCCTGAAAGACCTGTTTTTTGCCATTGATGCCGGGGACCGCAGTCTCGACATGCCGCCCTACAACGGCAAATTATTTTCGGCTGAAGAGCATGTTTTTCTGGATCAGATGGTCGTCGGCGATGCGCGTCTCATCCCGGCCCTTGATAAGCTGGCGCGGGTGGATGTGGTTGAAAATAATCGCCACAAGCGCGTAATGGTGGACTACCGCGACCTTGATGTGCGCCATCTCGGCTCGATTTATGAAAAACTGCTGGAATACGAACTGGACATCGCCAGCCAACCGCTGACTACCACCAGCAAAGATACCTATGCACCCACCCGAAACATTAATGAGGCAGTCAAAAAACCGGGCGAAGTCTTCCTGCGGACAGGCAATAACGAGCGAAAAATCACGGGCAGCTACTACACGCCGGATTACATCGTGCGCTTCATCGTGGAGAAAACGCTGGAACCGCTGCTGACGGACATCACCCGCCAGTATGCCACCCTCAACGCGGAGGGTACATGGCAGGTGCATGACCCCGCCGCCCTGACCGCCGCCATCCTGAAACTGAACATCCTTGACCCGGCAACCGGCAGCGGGCATTTTGTGGTGGATGCCACCGCCTATATTGCCGAATGGCTGCGCGACCTCAACATTGCGCCCGAAGACCCCGGCGACGAAGACGAATTGATGTACTGGAAGCGGCAGGTGGCGGGAGCCTGTATCTACGCGGTGGACATCAACCCGCTGGCGGTGGAACTCGCCAAGCTGAGTATGTGGCTGGCGACACTGGCACAGGGCAAGCCGCTGTCCTTCCTCAACCATCACATCAGAGCCGGCAACAGTCTGGTCGGGGCCAGATTTGACGACATCCGCGCCGGGGAACTCGACGAGGCATCACGCCGCAGCAAGAAACGTGCTGCTAAAGCCAAAGAAGAAGCGGTCGCTGCCGGGCAAATTGACATGTTCAGCGAGGAGGATTTCTCGGCAGGGCTGCGTTTTGCCGTCGAGCAGATGCACCAGATTGAGACGACCATTGCCGATCACATCGACGATGTGAAACGGCAGGAGGCCATGTACGCCGCGCTGACCGACCGCTTGCAGGGCTGGCAAACCGCCGCCGATGTATGGACGGCCCGCCATTTTGGGCTGGAAGTATCGCGTGACCACTGGGCAGCCGTGCGTCAATTGACTACCAAAAACACCGCCAATCACCTGCCGCCTGCCGTGCAAAAGGTGGTTGATGACGCGCTGGACATCGCCGCCGAACAGCGCTTTTTCCACTGGGAGCTGGCCTTCCCGGAGATTTTCTTTGATGAGACGGGCCAGCCGCTGGACAATCCCGGTTTTGATGCCGTTATTGGCAATCCGCCCTATGTGCGGCAGGAACGCATCCAGCCAATTAAGCCGTTTTTGCGAGATCACTTTGCGGTATACAGCGGCACCGCCGACCTGTTCCTGTATTTCTACGAGCGCGGCCTTGAGTTTTTGAAGGAAGATCACCGCCTCGGTTACATCACTTCCGGCACCTACATGAACAGCAACAGCGCCAAGCCGTTCCGCCAGTATATCCACGACAACGCAGGCATGGAATGGGTGGCGAATTTTGGCGAAAACCAGCCGTTTCGCGGGGCGGAGATGGTTTACCCGACGATTGCCATTATGCGGCATGGCGAACCAACCGAGACATTCAATAACCTGTTCGTTGAAGGAACTGTTCCCTATGTTGAACTTGGACAGTCCATCGAAAACGGTGATTGGGTTGAAAGTCTGTCAGATGTAACAGGTATGGATGAATGGCGGTTTCAGGCAAAGAATTTGACCCTGTTATACCAAAAGGTCACTGATGGACTTGCACAACTTGGTGAAGTGATAAACGAGCGGATGTATAGAGGCGTGACAACCGGGTTGAATGAGGCATTTATTATCTCCAAAGAAGTGCGTGACAAGTTAATCAAAGAACATGCCAGCAGTAGCGAAATAATAAAGCCGTTATTGCGTGGGCAGAATTTGCGCCCCTGGTATCAAATAAACGGTCAAGAATATCTTATATTCACAAGACAAGGGATCGAGATTGAAAAATACCCCGCTATTCACAAATATTTATTGAATTTCAAGGAAGCATTAGAACCTAAACCCCCTGATTGGAAGGGTAAAAACTGGCGCGGACGAAAGCCCGGCCCATACAAATGGTATGAGATACAAGACCAAACCGCCTACTTTGAAGAGTTTAGCGAGTCAAAAATCTTTGGCCCTGATATTGGCAAACTTCCTAGATTTTCATGGGATGAATCTGGGACGTACTGTAACGACAAAGGTTCTTTTATCGTCTCAAGCAAAATGAGTTTACTTGCAGTATTAAACTCACGAGTTGTTTGGTTCGTACTTTCTCAAATGGCAACTCCTTTACGGCTTAGGGCTGGCTTATGGCAGTATCAAGCCAAATTGCAGTTTGTGAGTCGCCTTCCCATCCCCGACCTGACCGCCCAACAGGAAAGCGACCTGAGTGAACTGGCGGAGACCATCACGTATTTCGCAAGGCGACGCTACCAGCTTCACGAGGATTTCCGCGAGACCCTGCGCGGCGAGTATGGCGACGGTCAGGACATCAGTCGCCGTGTGGCCCTCTACGAATGGTGGACGCTGGACAATGATGCGGCCCTCAATGATGAGGTTTTGCGGCGCTTCGGCACGGAGATTCCGCTGGCAAAACGCAGCGAATGGCGCA
>JAKEEQ010000045.1 GCA_022616515.1 Chloroflexota bacterium
GCGGATTGTAGCGGATGGAACTCAGGATGGCTTCATACAGTTCCGTGTAGGACTCCATTTGCCCTTCAACGGTTGCCAGCAGGGCAATTGACAATTTGCCGTCGCCCAGATCAAATACCCGAAACAGGCCGGTAACATTTTGCTCCGGGACATAGGTGGTCAGTGAATAGCCACCGAGTTCATCCTCTCCAGCTTCAACGGCTGTCACCTCACCGATTTCATTTTCGTTTTCCTGATTGAGCAGGGCTTCACGCAGGTCATTTGCCAGTTCTTCGGGGTCGTCGTAATCGGTGTAATTATCCACCACATCCGAATAGCGATCCGGCAAGAATACGACCACCCAGGGATTATCCTGGGTGGGGACGCCGCCCTCCATCACCTCGACGGAACTGGACATTACCACAAAATCCGGCCCCTGTTCGGCCTGCCAATTCGTGGGCATCTGGATGCTTAACGAGCCGTCCGCCGTGAAAAATTGGTTGGGTGGGTCGTCGTCGCCCTGCGCCAGTACGCTGCCCGGCAAAAGCAGTAGTAGGAAGATTAGTATCAAAATCCGTCGCATGTTGTTCTCCAAATTTATGTGAGGGTGGTATCTTGTCAATTACACCATCCGATACCTGATATGGGACACGGTATACCGTGCCCCTCCGGTAGGACGTTTTCGGAGGGGTCGGGTACACCCCGTTTATTCTACCTGCCATCATGCGGCAAGTTTAATCTTCGTGCAAGACCTTTTCAAGTTCTTCCAGTGTAATGGGGCCGGGGCGCAATATCGTAATCTGCCCGCCGTCCAATTGAGCGACGGTACTGGGGCTATCCCCGTCGCTTGGCCCGCCATTCACGGCAACGGCAACATGTTCTCCCAATTGGGCCAGCGCATCCGTTACGGTCAGGGCAGGCGGCTGTCCAGAGCGGTTGGCGCTGGTCACGGCCAGTGCTCCCCCGGCAGCGCGGATAATCTCGCGGGCGATGTCGCTGTCCGGTATACGTACCCCGACGGTGGGCGTGTTGGAGACATAGTTTGGCAAATCGGCGCGTTTGGGCAGCACGAGCGTTAAGGGGCCGGGCCAGAAAGCATTGAGCAGACGCCGCGCCTGTGGTGTGACGGTGGATACGACCTGTTCCACATCGCTGGCATCGGCCAGCAAGATCGGAATGGCCTTGTCCGGCGGGCGGTCTTTGGCGAGATACAGCCGCAGAATAGCGTCGTCGGCAAGGCGCGATGCAATGCCATACACGGTGTCAGTCGGCATGACGATAATTTCACCCTGTTCCAATGCGACCGCGGCCCTTGCCGGGGCGTTGGGGTCGGCGGCGAGGTATATCTCGGTCATGATGGCGTCTCCTGAATGACTATCTTCGCTACCCTATCCCGATTCGTCAAATCGTGCAAGATGTCGACCTGCGCGTGTGGGAAAATTGACTGCGCAAGGTTTTGCACAGCCCGTCCCTGTTCGATGCCGATTTCCAGCCAGATAGTGCTGCCCGCTTGGATGTAATCAACTGACTGTTTCAGCAGTCGTTCTATCAAGATCATACCTGCCGGACCGCCATCAAGGGCCAGTGCGGGTTCGTAGTGTGATACCGCCAGCGTTTGCAGTTCGTCGGAGTCGATATAGGGCAGATTGGCGAGGATCATATCGAATGGTTGCGGCGGGATTTCAGCCAGCAGGTCACTTTGCTGAAATTGAACGTTGTTGGCTTTCAGCCGTTCGGCATTCAATGTCGCGACTGCCAACGTCGTGGGGCTGACATCCAGTGCCAGCACTGATGCCTGTGGCAGCAGCAAACCGACGCTCACCGCGATAATGCCGCTGCCCGTACCGATATCCACGAAGTGACCCGCCGGATAGTGGATTTGTGCCCATTGCACGGCCTGCTCCACCAGCACTTCCGTTTCGGGGCGGGGAACAAGGACATGCTCGTTAACCACGAAATCCCATTGATAAAATCCCCATTCGCCCAGAATGTAGGCCAGCGGATAGCCATCTTGAAGCCGGGTAAGCGCATCCTGAAACGCGAGGTGCTGCTCCGGTGCAAGTTCAGCGTCCGGGTGGAGGTGCAGCCATGTGGCGTCTTGATTAAGGATATGACCCAGCAACCGCCGCGCCGCATAATGGGCATTGCCGCTGATGGGGTTGAGGGTTTGTTGGGCATGTTGTAGGGCTTGTTGGACGTTCATGGTCTGCGACTCGGATTGATGAAATATTGCCGGGACGCAAAAGGTGAGGTTTTCTATCGCCACCCTGGTATGATTTCGAGGGCGGACGCCATGTATGGCGTCCCTACGAAAATCGGTGCGACTCCGTAGGGACAGGATAGATGCTGTCCGCTTAATAAACTCTGACGTCAACCTATTGCGTTCGCCCTAATCTTGCCACAGGAAGACATCGTAAGTTAAGGTGAAATTTATCCCTCAAAGGGTTCGAAAAGCTCAATTAGATTGCCAGACGGGTCTTCGAGCAGGATTTGTTTACCACCTCGCCCAACCACCATGTCGTTTCGGAAATGCGCCCCAGCTTCTTTGAGTGCTGTGATAGTGGTTTCCAAATCCTCGATGATAAGCTGAATTCGATTCCAGCCACCCGGGGCAGGTTGTTGTCCATCGGGCATTGATGCCCCGGCTCCGCCTGCACCCGGCTGATTTAGATAAAGCTGCAAACTCCCTCGCGACAGCGCGGCAAATCCGGGCGCAGGGTGCATATCTACCTCGAAATCAAGGTGTTCTGTGTAAAACGCGATTGCAGCATCAACGTCATTGACAATGTATCGCACACTTACTTTTGACATGGTCAGTCTATCCCTCAAATAAATGTTCGCCGCGATGCAGGCGCGATGCAATCGTGAATGTCTGCTCCTGAGCGCGGACGGTGGGCGAATGGGCCGCCAGATAACGCACCGCCGCGATTAGCATATGATTCCCGGCTTCCGTACCGCGCAGTTTTGCATATTGGGCGACAGCGGTTTCCACGGTCTGGATGGTGTGGAAATCGCGATCCTCGCGCAGCAGTAAATGGCCCAGCGTGGCAATCAGCGCATCCGGGTCGCCGCCGCTAACTAAATATTGAGCCACGACTGCCGCCGATTGGTTGACCTGCTGCTGCAAATTGAGCATCTCAACGAGGTCATCCAGCAGCGATGCGGGGTTATCCACAGGGTCTGGCTGCGGAATGCGGGCTGCCGGGATGTTCAGGAAACGGTCCAGATAGACGCTCATGGCAGCATCAAAGACACCGCGCAGCAGTTCAATCGATTCGGAGCGGCGCAGACCATGTTCAACCGCGTTGGCAAAAGTGAAGGTATGCAGGGCGGTATCCCAATCGCCAAATTCGTTGCTGGTATGAAAGCGGGCGATGCGCAGGGCTGCCGCATAACTCACCGTTTCGGCAAGGTCAATCATGGTCGCGCCGTCACGCAGGGCATTCAGCATGGCGTCAATCGTCGCCGCCGGGTCATCACCAAGCAGCAAATCAATCAACGCATCCCGCCCCTGCCAGCCACCACGCGGTGCATCCATGATGGCGGGTAACTGCTCAAAAGCGGCTTCCAGCAGTTCGACCAGATCAATCGGGTTGCGCCATTCATTCGATTCTTCCATGCGAGACGCATCCGCCAGCATGCGCACCAGACTCGGCAGCACGGTATCCGCCAGTTCCCACCCGGCAATATCCAGCGATTCGAGGGCCTTATTGATGAAATCGAGGACATGCCCGATCTGGATATAACGGTGGTCGGTGGCGGCAGCGAAGAGCATATCCGCCATCTGACGATCATCGGCTCCGGCTTCGATAGCAGAAATGACGCAGCGTTCCGCGCCTTCCGCATCGCGCACTTCAATGAACTTGCGGAGCCATGTAGTCAAGGTGTCGATGTTAGCTTCGGCGGTGGGCAGGGGGCGAATGGGGAAACGGGGCGAACTGCCACTCGTGTTGCTGGCAACGGCGGATAGGCCATGATAGAGTGCCCGCGCCCGGTCCTCTTCATGCAGATAGGGGATGAGTTTGGTGAGGCAGGCCAGAATCGTCAGGCCCTGTCCCCAGCCCTCCCAGCGATAGGTGGTGCCAAATTCAAGCCCGGCCCGAAATGGGGCAACCGGGTCTTCATTTGCCAGCACAAGAACTGCTTTGGCGATGACCAGCGAAATATCGCGCTCCAATCCGACACGCAGCCGCTGTTGGTGATGCAGTACGGGGTCGCTGTGGCGGGCGATGTCCACATAAACGTCACCATCACGGATTTCGGTGGCAAAAACGCGCACATCATCGGCCCACTGATCGAAGGTGCCCCCGCTTTCCAGATCAAAGCGAGCATGATGCCAGTGACAGGTCAGGATGCCATCTTTAACCGTGCCTTTATTGAGCGGGAAGCCCATATGCGGGCAGCGGTTGTCAACGGCATAAACGCCCTCGCCCTGCCTGAATAACGTAATATTGTTGCCGTCGATGGAAGTGGTATGAACGCCGGTTTGCTGGATGTCGGCCAATGAGGCCACGCGAACGAATTGGTGTTGTGCAATGACCATGTGTTGTCTCCTGAAATAACTTTCTTTGAAATAGACTTCAATTCTGGAGGACGCCCAACGGGGCGTCCCTACGCCAGCCCACGATTTTGGTAGGGACGTGCCGTTGCACGTCCTTTGCTTGATTCCTGATTGAGCTGTTGACATAAGTGCATTTTAAAACTGTCACCCCGCCCTGCGGAGGGGGGACAATGGCTACTTTTAGGATTCCCGTTCATCAAAACGCTACGCTGTCGCATTCGGTTTCCGAAATGATCCGGGTAATCTTATTGACTACATGTTTACGGTGGCGGACACAGCATTGCTGTGTCCCTACGGGAAAGCGTGGGTTTTCGTAGGACGCCCCGTTGGGCGTCCCATAGGTGTAAAGATAAGGGCAGGTCGTTCAAAATGGCTTCATCAAGCCTCTCTCCCCATAAATGGGGAGAGATGTCGCGCTAGCGACAGAGGGGGGATAAGCTCACGCACGGCGGCGTACCCGGGGGTGTGAAAAACCCTCCCCACCCTAACCCTCCCCATCAATGGGGACGGAACCGTACCCCCACTCTTTGCAGCTTCTGGAGCCAGCTTTTGCTTAACTTTACACGCATGGGACGCCCCGTTGGGCGTCCGCCAGCTAACGCCACAGACCCGTCAACCCTCACCCGTTTACTTTTAAGTCCCGCCTTTCATCTATCGTCGCCGATAATAGCGTCAATAGCTTCAGTATATCGAGCAGTATTTCCCCTGTACGAATTGCCAGTTTCTTCAGCCGGAAGGGAAACCTACTCAGACGCGAGATACTCAAAAACCTGCTCGGTAAGCGCCGATGTGCCTGTTAAATGGCTGCCATCTTCTTCCGCGCATAAAATAAATCCGTGTTTTTCGTAAAGGTGACGGGCGGTGATCAGTCCCTCGAATGTGGTCAGGTAAACGCGCTTGAATTTCTGCTGGCGGCAAAATGTCATCGCGGCATCCATCAAGCGCTTGCCCAGACCAAGCCCCTGATACTGCGGGTCCACGATAAACCAGCGCAGCCTTGCCCCTTCACTCTCCGCCCGGCTGCCATCAATGACGATGCTCCCAGCGATTTGCCCGTCAACATGGGCAAACCATGCTCCATCGTGGCTGGCATCAAAACGGCTCAGAAATTCTGCCATTTCGGTGGCGACTTTGGCTTCAAAATACAGCCCTAAATTCCAGTGTTCGGCATAATACGTTCCATGTAGTTCAACAATACGGCCCAACGCACCGGGGGTATAACCGTTCAGTGTAATGTCATTCATGAGGTTCCTCGTCAATGTCGTAATGCGTAACGTGTGAATCAAAGGCGATCATCATGGCCTGTACATTGGGCGGCACGACTGCCACAGTGGGATTCTCGCCTGCGAACTGCTTGATGGCATCCAGAGACTGCCAAACGGTCACAATTAGAAATTCAACGCCTTCATTAACCGCCCGCTTGAGAATGGTAGCGTTGATGAATCCTTCAATAGTTGATAGCTGCGGGAAGGTATCGCGCCGGAGATGGCGAATGTAGTTGTCGGCTTCTTCGGGCTTTGCAATGCCTTTCCAGTGGCGGGAGATCATGGTTTGTTATCCTTTTGCATCCAGGCCAGATCGGTCAATTTTATTGTAAGACTGGCGTCGGCGGATGTCATGGACTCTGGAGTCTAGAACAAATCTGACAAAATACTTGACATAGTTATAAAATATCTAGTAAAATAATAACTATGCCAAGAAAATTCAAACACTCACCCTTAGCCTTAGCCATACTTGCACTGCTTCATGAGGCACCGATGCATCCTTACCGGATGCAACAGCTCATCAAGGAGCGCAACAAGGAAGAGGTTATCAACGTCAAACAGCGGGCAAGTCTTTATCAGACCATCAGCCAACTGCTTCGTGCCGGGTTAATCGCCTTCTGGGAAACCGAACGACAGGAAGGATTCCCTGAGCGCACACTCTACAGGGTAACGGATGAAGGGCAGGAGACAGCTTTGATGTGGCTGCGGGAAATGCTGTCAACCCCTGCTCAGGAATTTCCAGAATTTCCGGCGGCGGTGTCCCTTTTGCCGCTGCTGACCCCGGAGGATGCGCTTCACCAGATGGAGATACGCGAAGCCAGGCTGATTGAACAGAAAGCGCGTCTTGATGAGGAAAGACAGGTCAACCTGCCCAGACTCTACTTGCTTGAGGCTGAGTATATGCAGACGGTACTTGAAGCCGAGTTGAGATGGGTGCGCTCGGTCATCGCCGATTTACGCAGCGGTCAGCTTACCTGGGATCAGGATTGGATGCAACACTCACAATAATAACGTGGAAAAGGAAAAGGAAAGATGGCAGTCAATACAGCAGATCCAACAACGATAGCCGTGCAGAAGCAATATACAACCCGATCCGTAACATCCAAAGACGGAACCACCATTGGCTTTCGCCAGTTCGGTCAAGGTCCGGGTCTAATATTGCTGCATGGTATGATGTCGTCCGGTCAAAACCATACGCAGCTTGCCAGTGCGTTAGCTGATACCTTTACCGTCTATGCACCCGACCGGCGTGGTCGCGGCCTGAGTGGGCCATATAGCACAGATTATAGTATTCAGAAAGAAGTTGAAGACCTGGACGCGCTCTTGACTGAAACGGGTGCACACTATATCTTCGGAGTCAGTGCAGGTGGTGTTGTTTCCCTGAAAGCAGCGCTCACTCTGCCCGCCATCCACAAGCTTGCCGTCTTCGAGCCGCCCCTGTTCATGGACAGCGCGGTACCGGCTGCCCTATTGGCGCGTTTTGACAGGGAGATGGCTCAGGGCAAACAGGCCGCTGCACTCGTCACGGCCATGAAAGGATCGCAGTTGGGGCCACCCATCTTTAATTTGATGCCCCGGCGGTTATTGGAGTTTCTCACAGGCAAGTTCATGGCAAGCGAGGAAAAGAAGGCAACAGGTGATTACTTACCCATGCGGACGCTCGCTCCGACACTGCACTACGACTTTGAGATTGTCGTCGAGATGAGTGGAAAGTTGGAGAGCTTCGAGGCTATCCATAATCAGGTGTTACTGCTTGGCGGGAGTAAAAGTCCTGCTTACATGAAAGCTGCCCTCAATGCCCTCGAAACGATTTTGCCACAGGCTGAACGAATCGAGCTGCCCGGCGTCGGTCATGATGCATCATGGAATTCGGATATAGGCGGTAAGCCGGAGCCAGTAGCGCGAGAGCTACACCGATTTTTTGCCTGACGGACATGTCAAGCTAAAATTTCAACATAAGCGGATCGGAGCGGGCATGAGTTTTTCACGCACACCGGGCGGCAAACGATTGAAAGCCTTGCGCGATTATCACCGCAAGACTCAGCTTGATGTTGAACTGGATGCCAGTCTGGGAATCGGCTATTTGCAGCGGCTTGAGCTAGGCAAGGTGCAGCAGCCGGAGCGTGATACGCTGGAACGACTCCTGCTGGCGCTCAACGCCCAATACACCGAGCGGCGCGAAATCCTCGAACTATTCGGTTATATCGTTGATGCGCCCATCCCGGACGAGACGGAAATTGAGTGGGCCATTTCGGTGTGCCATACCGAGTTAGATCAGGCAGTTTTTCCGGCGTATCTGCTGGACTGTGCGCATCGTCTGTTGTACTGGAACCGGCTCGTCCCGCAGTTATTTGATACGGGCTATGCTGTCTCGATGCTGCACATGGTTTTTGACCCCCAATACCGGATGACCCCGCGCATCAAAAATGCCGACATATTTTTCCCGGCACAGATTCGGGCACTGCGTTACGAGATGCAGCGTTTTCATGACGAGGCGTGGTATGAAGCGCTGCTGGACGATATGCTGGGCTGCGCGGAATTTGAAAAACACTGGCATCAGGAGCAGCAGGAAACGGTGCATATCCCGGCCCGCCCCCTGACACCGCTCGAATTAGAGGTCAACGGCAGCATCCTCCGCTTCCGGTTGATCTCGGAACCCTTCGTGCAGGATCATCGTTTCCGGGTACTTTTTTATCTCCCGGCGGACACCGAAACTATCCAGCAGTGCATGATCTGGTGTGGGGATGGTATAGCCGGATGAACCTACAGCTCAAAGGCCCATTCGCCGCTGCGCATCACCGGCTCGGTGCTGTCATCAGGGGTCACGCCGTCAACATTCAATTGACCCGAACCCATCATGAAATCGAGGTGGATGGCGCTGGTGTTGCCTCCGGCGGCGGCCCATTCTTCCTCGCTCATGTCCATCGCGCCCTCCATACTGAAACGATAGGCGTTGCCGAGCGCCAGATGGCATGAGGCATTTTCATCAAAGAGGATGTTGTAAAACACGAGACCGGATTGGCTGATGGGTGAACTGTGCGGTACCAGCGCAACCTCGCCCAGATGACGCGAACCTGCATCGGTTTCCAGCAGTTGTTGCAGCAGAACCTCGCCTTTGCTGGCACTGGCTTCAACGACGCGACCCTCTTTGAACGTCAAGCGCAGGTTTTCAATCAGCGTCCCGGCAAAGGGCAGCGGCTTTGTCGCGCTCACGATGCCATCCACGTGGGTCTTGTGTGGCATGGTGAATACTTCTTCGGTGGGGATATTGACCGCGTTTGAGATGCCCTGTTTTGAGGTGAGTTTTCCGCTGTGCCACAGATGACCATCCGGCAGGCCAACCGTTAAATCTGTTCCCGGCCCGCTGTATTGGAGGGCGGTGTAACGTTTTGCTTGAAGGTACGCTTTACGCTTTTCCAGATCGTCCAGATGGTGTTCCCAATCCTGCACAGGATTTTCACCATCGGCACGGGACATCTTGAAGATGACATCCCAGAATTCATCGACGGTCCTGTTGGGAAGTACCGCCTGCGTCCAGCCATCGACCGGCGCACTGATAATACACCAATTCGTTGCACCACTGGCAACACGAGCAAGAACCGGACTGGTCTGTTGACTGGCGTTCATCTGCATGGCCCCGGTAATCTCCGGGTCGTAGGCCGCCAGTGCGTTGGGGTCCTGAGCGTACAACACCAGAATCGCATCGCCATTATCAATGAATTCCAGCGCTGTATTCACCTTCCACGTCTCGTATTCGTCATAGGTGGAGGCCGGGCCGTGCTCCATACGCAGTTTGAAATGCGATGGGTCTTCCCAGATAACGCTCACCAGCTTTGCCCCGGCTTTATATGCTTGTTCGGTGATTTTCGCGACGAGCGGCGCATTTTCGATGGGCGTGCCGCTGGAAAGAAAAATAGGAGGACCAATGAGCAAACGCTGGCCCTCCTGTAGATTCAACCCGACTTTGACAATCACTTCGGCGAATTTTCCCAATTTTTTATCGAGAGTCATGGCTTGCCCTTCAATTCTCCAGGCATGATGTAATACAGGCATTGTGACTCTCGATTGAAAATTGGGCAAATACTTAATCGAACAGCACACCTTTGGTGCATGAGCCGA
>JAKEEQ010000459.1 GCA_022616515.1 Chloroflexota bacterium
CAATGGCATGTGTCTCGGTGTGGCTCAGGCTGACATCCCATGTCGTGAGGCCAAGCGCATCCGCCATTTTTTTCGCGTCGCCATGCAGGTGCAGGGTGGGGCGGCGGCGATCATCCCCCAGAATTTCAATCTCGACCCAGCGAATATCGCCAATGCCTGTGCCAAACGCTTTCGCGACGGCCTCTTTTGCCGCAAATCGCGCCGCCAGACTGCGAATATTCCCGCCGCAGTAGGTACGCTCCGCCGGGGTGAAGAAGCGGTTATAAAAACGCTCGCCATGCCGCTCGATGCCGCGCTCGATGCGTGAAACTTCAATCATATCAATGCCCACCCGCAGCATCTCAGACGACCTCGCCTTCGATGTCCGGCCCGGCGGTCGCCAGCGCAAAGGTATCCGTCCCCCAATATTTTTGGGCAGCGGTCTGTACCTGTTCGCCGGTGATCGCGTTAATCATGTCGTTGTACTCGTGGACGTAATCGAGGCCGAGGTCGTAGCGCTCGATGTTGTAGATGGTCATAGCAACGCCTTCATTGCTCTCCAATTGCAGCGGCAGGCTACCTGTCAAATTAGCTTGGCTGTCGGCCAGATCATCGGTGCTGACCGGCTCATTCACCAGCCGCTCAATCTCGGCGCGGATGCTGTCTACGGTCTGTTTGACATTTGCCGGGTCAACGCCCGCCAGCACTCGCCACGAACCCGGACCCTGCCCGCCTTGCATCTGGCTGTAGCTGTAATAGGCCAGTCCCTGTTGTTCGCGCACGGTTTTGCCCAGCCGCCCGTACATGCCAAACACGCCCAGAATATGATTCGCCAGCCGCGCATGGTCGTAATCCGGGTCTTTACGCGCTGGACCGGGCACACCCAGCACCAGATCAACCTGTGATTTGCCCGGCATTGGGACATGATCAAATTGGATCGCGTTAAGGGTATCGACGGGCGGCACAGCGGGCATGGGCTGCTGGCGCGGATTTTGCCAGTCGCCAAAGGTATCCTCCACCAGTTTGATAGCGGCACCGGCTTCCAGATTGCCCACCACGACCACAATCATCCCGGCGGGGCCAAATTGGGCATCATGATAGGCGACCATATCAGCAATGGATATATCCGCGATGCTCTCCACCGTCCCGGTGACATTGGGGTAATAGGGGTGCGTTTCGGGATAGGCCAACTCGATGAAGCGGCGATTCGCCATGTAGCGGGTGCTTTCCTCGCGCATCTTGAGGTAGGTGAACAACTCGCCGCGCATCCGCTCCACCTGTGGTTCGGGAAAGGAGGGATACCGCAAACTATCGTTGAGTATATCGAACATCAACGGCAGGTCTTCATCCAAACACTTGCCGCCAAAACTGATGCTGTGCCGTGAGCCGCTGATGCGCAAATTAGCCCCAACGCCCTCCAATTCTTCATGGATAGTATTGAAATCGCGGTGTTTCGTGCCCCGCATGAGCATCCCGCTCAGGAAGTTGGCGAGGCCGTGTTTGGGTTCGTTGAGTGCCCCGGCTTCAATCGAGCCGCTGATGACGACCGAATGGGATAACTCGTTTCGCCGTGTCAGGACGATAATGCCATTGTCCAGGACGCGGCGAGTGATGTCATCCGAGCCGGGAATGGCGCTGTATACAATGCGTGGAGTAGTCAAGAGGCCCCCTGATTTATTTCTGGCACAAACCAGCCGACGGTGCGCCGCGCCGGTTTCAGATAACGCTGCGCCACATCAAGAATATCGTCAGCGGTGATGGCCTGAATGCGTTCGGGATAATCTTCAAAAAGCTGGTAGGTGTCGATATTTTCGCTGTAGGCCAGCCAGAATGCCTGCCCCGAAACGCGCTCGTTACTGTAAGCGTAGGCGGCACGGGCCTGTTTTTTGGCCTTGGTGAGTTCGGCATCCGAGACCTTTTCGTTCAAGAGCCGCCTGAGTTCAACATCCAGTGCGGCTTCGACCTGTTCCAGACTGCGACCATCGCGCAGCGTGATATGCAGACGGTACAGATAAGGGTCCACCGTCATCGACAGATTCCCGCTGGCATTGACCGCCAGTTCAGTTTCCACCAGACCCCGGTACAACCGCGAGGTGCGTGCCCCGATGTTCCCCCCACCAGGACCGCTTGGCCCGCCTAAAATACTGTCCAGTGTCGACAGCTTAATCCAGTCATCATCGGTGGCGGCGGGAACCTGATAGGCAAATTGCAGGTAAGCCGTATTACCTTCGCGCTGGACCACCACCCGGCGTTCGCCGCGCTGTTCCGGTTCCACGCGGATAAATGGCACAGGTGGTTTGCCTGCCGGGATGCCACCGTAATACTCCCTTATGCGTTTTAGCATCTGGTCAGTATCAAATGCGCCAACTGCCACCGCGATGGCGTTGTTGGGCATGTAGTAATGGCGATAATGGTTATACAGGTCGTCGCGCGTCATCGTTTTGAGGTCGGTCATGTCGCCGATGATGACATGATGATAGGGATGAACGCGAAAAGCGGCAGCCTGCACCTCCTCATTCAGCCAGAAAGCGGGTGAATTTTCACTGCCCTGCCGCTCACTGATAATCACCGTGCGCTCTGATTCGACCTCTTCCGGCGTGAAACTGGCGTTCACCATGCGATCCGCTTCAAGTTCCAACGCCAGATCAATGCGGTCGGCGGGCATCGTT
Source organism: Chloroflexota bacterium (assembly GCA_022616515.1). Classification (GTDB taxonomy): domain Bacteria; phylum Chloroflexota; class Anaerolineae; order Aggregatilineales; family J027; genus JAKEEQ01. Next base: position 2,649 of record JAKEEQ010000459.1, read on the forward strand.
TCAAAATAGGCCGTGTGGTCAAGGGAGGTGTGGGCATTCCAGCTACCACCCAAACGTTCAATATCGCGGTCCAGCGTCCCTGCCGGGTAGCGTTCGGTTCCCTTGAACATCATATGCTCCACCCAGTGAGACGCGCCCGTCTTGCCGGTCGGTTCGTGACGGCTGCCCACGCGATAGAGCATCCACCAGCTCACCACCGGCGCGGCGTGGGTTTCCTTCAGGATAACGATCAGGCCGTTATCCAGAGTGTGACGTGTAATCATCCAACGTTTACCTTATCCTGAAGTGCTACCGGAGCATTATACAGATGATTATTTAAAAAATCACGCGCTCGTCAGGATGTTACATACGGTGCGCACAATCAGGAGAACATTCACTGTTTGAAGGAAAAGAACATTGTTAGGGTAATATACAGGAGGAACATGTTTCATGAACGAAAATAATAATCACACGGCAAAAGACGCACTCGATGTAGCGCAGCGGGTGGGCGAACTGGTGGGGGTGGTCGCTATGCTGCTGCTGTTAGCTTTCTTCATTTACCACCAGACAACCGATACCGGCTTCTTTACCTCGAAATTCGGCACTTTCGAGCAGTTTTTGCTCTATGGCCCGCTGCTGCTGTCATTTCCAGCTCCCATCATCCGTGCCTTGACCGGACATCGCAATCCAGCACGACCCATTGAAGCCTTCAACAGCCTATTTCTGGCGCTGGCGGCGGTATGGTATTTGAAAGGGTTTCCCTTCAATTTCGAACACCTTGCCGATCCACTGCCCGACAGTATCAAATTTGTATTGTCATGGGTGAACAACGACATCGGCAAAATTCCACTCGTCCTGCAAGCGATATTTGGCCCGATTATCGCGGTGGTGCTCGGCTTGCAGTATGTGGTATTCCGGTTGAAGGCCGCCACTCAATTACCGCAAACGTGACATTCCGACGTCTCTTTAACAAATGCCCCTGCCTTGATATGAAATTCTGGTGGGGGCCAGCACCCCTCGCCGAGTCCGCGTTAAACCGCGATTCCCCTGCTGTTTCCCGGCGGACGGGATGTATTCCGTCCCATAGGTGTAAAGATAAGGACAGCTCCTCTCGAAATGGCTTCATCAAGCCTCTCTCCCCATTGATGGGCTGGCGGAGGGACACTTTTAAGATAATAAGGGCGCGAAGTGAAGCTGGATAGGAATAAGGTCAAATTCAAGACGATTGAGCCG
>JAKEEQ010000460.1 GCA_022616515.1 Chloroflexota bacterium
CGATGATGTATGGTGGCGCACAGATACCCGGCTCATCGTGCATCTTGGCGACAGATTTGATGCACGAGATGACTGCTTTTCTGCCTGACGACGAACTGGTATCTCGACTCAAAGATCAATCACAGTACGAGCGTGTCATAACCTACTGCGGCGGTGGCATAGCGGCTACGTTAAATGCAATGGCGCATTTAATCGCCGGGCATGAAAATGTCGCCGTGTACGATGGCTCATTGACGGAATGGATGGGAGAAGGCCAGCCAATCACCAAAGTTGGGAAGTCAGATTAACCGGGCTAACGCACGTGGGGGAAACGCATGAAAGCTGTAGTATACGAAAAATATGGACCGCCAGAGGTTCTTCAAGTCAAAGATGTCGAAAAACCTGTTCCCAACGACAATGAAGTGCTGGTCAAGGTCCATGCGACCACCGTCACCGCCGGGGATATTCGGATGCGACGTTTTGATGTTCCGCGTTGGCAGTGGCTGCCTGCCCGCCTCTATCTGGGTATCAGAAAACCGCGACGAAGAATACTTGGCATGGAACTGGCCGGGGAAATTGAAACAGTTGGTAAGGGTGTAACACACTTCAAAGCAGGCGATGAGATTTTTGCCTCGACATTCAATGTGAATTTCGGCGGTTATGCTGAATACAAATGCTTTCCCGAAGACGGCCTGCTGGCAATCAAGCCGGATAATATGACCTTTGAAGAGGCTGCCGCCCTGCCCAGCGGAGGCATCACGGCACTGCTGATGCTGAGAAAGCTCAATGTTCAAAGCGGGCAGCTTGTCCTGATTTACGGCGCTTCGGGTAGCGTCGGGACATTTGCTGTACAGATCGCGAAGCATTTTGGGGCAACTGTCACCGGGATATGTAGTACCGCGAATCTGGAAATGGTGAAATCGCTCGGCGCGGACAGCGTTATTGACTACACACAGGAGGATTTTACCCGGAACGGTGAGACGTATGACGTTATCATTGATGCGGTTGGCAAGCTGCCAGCATCACAGGGCAAAAAGTCTCTCAAGAAAACGGGTGCTTACCTCAACATTTTGTCCTTTTCAGCCAGTTTAAAGACTGAACAGATGCTTGCTCTCAAGGATTTGGTAGAGGCAGGGAAGTTAAAGTCGGTCATTGATCGCTGCTATCGGCTGGAAGAGATGGTCGAGGCGCATCGCTATGTTGAACAGGGACACAAAAAGGGCAATGTTGTTATCACGGTGGCAAAAGATAATAATTCGGGAGGAAACGCATGAAAGCAGTGGTTTATCGCAACTATGGTTCACCCAATGTACTTGAAGTTGCAGACGTAGAGAAACCTGTGCCGGGGGACAATGAAGTCCTGATAAGGGTTTATGCGTCAACCGTGACGACAGGCGACTGTAACGCTCGGGGATTCGTCTTTGTACCGCCCGGATTCAAACTGATGGCGCGATTAATGTTTGGCCTCAGAAAACCCAGAAAACCCATACTTGGGGTTGAGCTGGCCGGGGAAATTGAAGCAGTTGGTAAGGGTGTAACGCACTTCAAAGCAGGTGATCAAGTTTTCGGAATAGACGGTTTTCGCCTGGGTGCTTATGCTGAATACAAATGTATGCCGGAAAAAGCAGGGCTGGGGATAAAACCAGCCAATCTGACCTACGAAGAAGCCGCTGCGGTGCCCAATGGAGCCTTAACAGCACTCACTTTCCTTAGAAATATGGGCAAGATTCAACGTGGACAAAAAGTCCTTATCAATGGGGCTTCAGGAAGTGTAGGTTCGGCTGCGGTACAGCTTGCCAGATACTATGAAGCCGACGTAACAGGAGTTTGCAGCACCACAAATGTGGAACTGGTGAAGTCACTCGGAGCCGATAAGGTCATTGACTACACTCGCGAGGATTTTACCAGCAAGGGTGAGACCTATGACATCATTTTTGACACCGTTGGCAAGACTTCGTTTTCACAGTGTAAGAACTCGCTCACCGAGAAAGGGCTTTATCTGGCGGGGGCTGGTGGACTGCGTGAGTTCGGTCAAATGCTGCGCACTGCATTGATAGGCGGCAAAAAGGTAAAAGCGGGGGTCTCATCCGAGCGAAAAGGCGATCTCGTTTTCCTGAAAACCCTTCTCGAGGAAGGCAAACTAAAACCCGTCATTGACCGCTGTTATCCGCTGGAAGAGATCGTGGAAGCGCACCGCTATGTCGATCAGGGGCACAAAAAGGGCAATGTTGTTATCACGGTTGGCGGGTGATACATGGACGATGTGCAGATAAGGCTGTCCGCAATATGGGTCGCGCTGATGCTGGTTTATCTTCTGGGAGATGTGCTGCGCATATTTAGCGGCGATTACCAACGGGGAGATACAAATACCAGCCAGTTTACGCAGGCGATGTGGTTCGGCATCTCGGTGTTGATGGTGATCCCCATTCTGATGGTTGTGCTGTCTGTGACGCTGGACAGGCCAGTGAGCCGGTGGGCAAACATCATCGTCGCCATATTCTTTTTTCTGTTCAACCTCATTGGTCTGCCGACCTACCCATCCGCTTATGACAAATTCTTGATTGTCGTGGGACTCGGCTTCAATGTTTTGACCGTGTGGTATGCCTGGAACTGGGGCTAACGTTCATTTGGTGCGAGGACACGTTTTTCACCCCTCCCTGAATCCCTCCCCGCCAATGCGGGACTTCACAGCTCACTAATGCTGGATTTGTCGCCTTCAAGATGACGTTTTGGCGAACGCACCTTGAGCAGACGAGGTTGGTCCTTCTCCGCAGCACAAGGCAAAACTATCCGCTTTGTCCAACTACATCTGATCACTATATGCCCGCAAATATGTAAAAAATAGTTGACATAGTGTAAAAATTAGTTTACTATTTGTCAAGTTTGGCTTACCCGTTGGCGGATAACATGAGGATGCCGTGTCCTATCAGGAAAAACGAAATATTCTGTATCTGATTAGCAGTTTATTGGTCTTCACCTTCTACTGGCTGTATGTACTTCAGTTAAACCGGGAGGGTGATCTAGAGTCAACGAATTGGGGCATCGTCATTTTAGTGCTGGTTCCGGTGCATGTTGTCGTCAATGTCATCCTTGAAGTGCTGTTCGTCATTATCAACACCGTCACCGAGGGGGAACAGGAACCATCCGTCGTTGATGAATTCGACCAGTCCATCCAATTGAGGGCAACACGGAATGCTTATCTGGTCTTCATTATTGGATTCCTGATTGCAATGGGAACAGTAGCGCTTGAGATGCCGATGTATGTGATGTTCAATCTGCTGGTTTTCTCGTTCTTTTTAACCGAAGTCGTCTGGAGCACTTCGCACCTCTATTTCTACCGGCGAGGACTCTAACGTGGCTAAGAGTCGCATCAACAACAACATTCGGGCGCTGCGTTTTCATCATGGCGAAATGACGCAGCAGGAACTCGCCGACAAAGTGGGCGTAACGCGCCAGACTATCATCGCTATGGAAAAAGAAAAATATTCGCCGTCGCTGGAACTCGCCTTCCGTATTGCGCGGGTCTTCAATGTGTCGCTCGAAGAAGTCTTCTCATACGAACCCAATGAACAGGAGAAATAACACAATGAAAGCAGCTATCTACACCAGATATGGATCACCCGACGTGCTTCAACTTCAAGAGGTTGATAAACCCACTCCGAAGGATAATGAAGTGCTCATCAAGGTCTACGCTGTCGCAGTCAGCTTCGGGGACCTTATGGTTCGGAATATCAAAGCAGTCACACCGCGCAATTTCACGATGCCGACACCCCTGTGGCTGCCCGTGCGTTTGATGTTCGGGTTCAGAAAGCCGAGAGTAAACATATTGGGGGCACAGCTATCCGGGGAAATTGAAGCCGTCGGCAAAGACGTCACCCGCTTTAAACCGGGCGACCAGATTTTCGCCTATCCCGGCGCGAAAATGGGTGGCTATGCCGAGTATCTGTGCATGCGAGAAGACAGTGTGATCGCCATCAAACCTGCTAACATGCCCTATCCAGAAGCAGCTACTGTCCCTTATGGAGCCATCACGGCGCTGCCGATCCTTAGACGGGTCGATCTACAGCCAGGGCAAAAAATCCTGATTAATGGCGCATCAGGTGGGATAGGCTCATTGGCGGTACAGTTCGCCAAAAACTTTGGGGCTGAGGTCACGGGCGTATGTGGTACAGAACGCATGGAATTTGTGAAGTCGCTGGGCGCAGATCACGTCATTGATTACACCATAGGAGACTTTACCAAAAACGGCGAGACCTATGATGTCATTTTGGACATTCTGGGCAAGAGTTCGTTTTCGCGCTGTAGAGATTCACTGACATCGAACGGCGTGTATCTTCTGGCAAGCTTCAAGACACGGCAACTTCTCCAGATGTTGTGGACATCCTTGAGGGGCGGCAAGAAAGTCGTCTGTGCCCTCTCCTCTGACAAGACCGAAGACCTTGTTTATGTTAAGAAATTGATTGAGGCCGGGAAGATTACATCGAGTGTTGACCGATGCTTTCCGCTGGTAGAGGCCGCTGAAGCACACCGTTACGCTGAAAGCGACCAAAAAAAGGGGAACATCGTTCTGACGGTAAGGACGTGACCTTGTTCAAAAAGGGAGATCAAGTATTTTGGAAGAAATCGCCGACGCCTATCGCTACGTTCTCACCGAGCGCAAAAAGGGCAACGTGGTGATTATGGTGAAACCCACCGGGGATGTATAGACGGAGAAATGGGTTCAGAGCATACTGTCCACGCCCAAACATGGCAAAAACGTCGAGACAGGATAGTATCGAGCACGTAATGTAGATACTAAACGGAGATCAGATGATGGAAAACATAGTCTCGAAAGATGGCACCCCCATCGCTTATCAACGCACCGGAGCAGGGCCACCCCTCGTGCTGGTACATGGCACGCTCAGTTCGCACGGGGGATGGGCAGCGATTCTACCGATATTGGAGAAGCAGTTTACGGTTTACGCGATTGACCGGCGCGGTCGGGGTGAGAGTGGAGATGCCTTAGATTACGCAGTCGAGCGCGAATTCGAGGACGTTGCGGCACTGGTGGACGCCATTGGGGAAAATGTCAATCTGCTTGGACATTCTTTCGGCGGTCTCTGTGTTCTCGAAGCGGCTCTGCTTACGCCAAACCTTCGCCGCCTGATTGTATATGAACCGCCGTCCTTGCCAGTCCCAGGAGTCCCGCTTTATCCGGAAGGAATCGTCGACCGGTTAGAGGCACTGCTGGATGCAGGGGATCGAGAAAATGTCGTCATCACCGTCTTTCGCGATCTTGTCAGGATGCCGTCTGACGAACTTGAACAGTTCAAGGTGTCACCGCGCTTTGCAGCGTGGGTGGCGGCGGCCCACACGGTACCGCGTGAAACACGCGCCGAGGAGGAATATCGCTTCGTACCAGAACGATTTAAGCATCTTCATGTACCAACGCTTCTGCTGGTGGGTGGCGACAGTCCTCAAGAGGTGAAGACGACTATTGATTCGTGGCATGCGGCCTTACCCAACAGCCACGTCAAGGTACTGCCCGGTCAGCAGCATGTCGCCCAGGTTACCGCGCCAGACTTGTTTATGCGTGAAATAGAGGCATTCCTGCTTGAATCGGAATGAAGCCGGTTCAACAATCGTAATTCGATGGTGACGGACCAATATCCGCCGTTTAGTTTGCAGTAGAGCCATTTCAGCGCATTAGAAAGCCCCGGTGTGATGCTTCATCGCCGGGACACAAGACATGGCATTTACCTACTGTATAATGAACACCAAAGATTCAGAGGTGAATGCCATGCAGCAAAATCAAGATGAATCGGAACAGTCGTGGAGACACGAATATGTCATCGCGGTAGTCGGTCCTAAAGGCGGTGTGGGAAAAACCTTTGTCGCTACCAATCTCGCAGTTGGACTTGCACAGGGTAATCCTGCAAGCGAGATAGCCCTGATTGACTACCACCCACGTATGGGAGATGTGAGTACATTTCTCAACATAGAAGCGAAGACAAGTTTACCTGAGCTTGACGAGATAGTGACCGCACACAAAGGCTCACGACAAGAACTGATTAACTTGACCTTTTTCAATTACCGCAGCGGTGTGAAAGTTCTGAGCGGAAAGCCCAATCTCAAGCGACCAGAACTTGATGTCAAAACTGCATTTGTTCCACTGCGCGGACTTTACAGATATTTCGACTACTTCATTCAGGATATTGCAACCGACATAAATCAAGAAGTGCTTTCCGGGCCTATTTTATCAGATGCTTCTCTTATTCTTGTCGTTAGCAGGCCAACATTACCTGCACTGAAAAATACACGTATCGTGCTTGATCTGATAGATGACGGGCGTCTGTCGGATAGAACACTGGTGATCTTAAATCAAGTTGATGAAGATATTCGTGTGTCAGATACCGTCCTTTCACAATATCTTCGGCAATATTCTGTGGCGGTGTCAATTCCATCTGATGCTGCGGTTGTCCGATCAGTAAATGAAGGTAAGCCTTTGCTTGATGTCGAACCGGATAGACTGACACACCCAAGTCCCGCAACTGCTGCCTTGCAGGATCTGATCCGACATGTAAAAAGACGCCTTCCACCCGACAAAATCCAGAAACTTCAGGCAAAATTTAAGCCGCCACAGGATACACCGGAAAGCTATGTTCGAAAAAAGGTCCGCACACCTGAAGAAGAGGTATATGCTGAACTTCTGGAACACATGCAAGAAGGTCGCGAAAACAGATATCGATATGTGGTCATTGCTGATGAAACAGAGCCGATTGATTTGAGATATTATTTTCCTCAGCATGTACCGCTCACCAAGATCATACCCCAATTACAACTTGAAACAGTGAGCAGTTTTGTGCTTGCCAATGAAGAGCCGCAGCCCCTGAGTTCTGGATTCGATCCGCGTTTACCATTTGTGTTGCTGAGTAAGGAAGACTGGGAAGAAATTGATGGGTATTTTGGTTTACACATGCTTTATCCAGAGGCATTAAGTATCATACATTTTTCCGGTATTGGGTTTAATCAGCAGCAAGATCAGGCACTTGTGTTCTGGTCAGAATACAGCGAGCTTCTATCTGGCATAGGAGGTTTGGAACTCTTAACACGAGAATCTGGCTTCTGGGAAATTCAAGAAACTTTATTGAGGAGTGTATCGTAAAACAAACGCCCCGGCGAGGCGCTTACATCACCGGGGCATGCACGAAGGAGTTATTCGGGATTATTGGCGTTGATAGACGCGGATGTAGTCGATTTCCATCGTCTGCGGGAAGGTGGTCGTTTCATCGGGATAACCGGGCCAGTATCCGCCCACCGCAACATTGATCAGCAGGAAGAATTCGTGATCAAACACCCAATCGTAGCCTGCTAAGTCTTCAGGTGTGAGCGAGAAATACTCCTCGCCATCAATGTACCAGCGAATCACGTTGGGTTCCCACTCGATGCTGTACACATGAAAATCATCTGCCAGCGGTGCATCCAGATTTAAGCCGCCGCCGCGACCTGCCGCACCACTGTAGCCGGGACCATGCACCGTGCCGTGAACGGTATTCGGCTCGCTGCCGATATTTTCGAGGATGTCGATTTCACCGGAGTTGGGCCAGCTTACCTCGGCAAAATTGCCGCCCAGCATCCAGAACGCGGGCCAGATTCCCTGACCTTCGGGGACGCGAATGCGGGCTTCGATCTTGCCATAGGTGAATTCCTGCTTGTCTTCGGTGATGCAGCGGCCCGACGTATACTCGCAAACGCCATCGCGACAAGCCCCATCTTCCACTGATTCCTCAATGGCGGTGATGACCAGTTGGCCCTCGCCATTGTGAGCGACATTTTCGGTGCTGTCGCGATAATATTGCAGTTCGGCGTTATTGTGCCAGCCGAACCCACCGACTTCACACGTCCAATCTTCAGGATTGATCGGCTCGTCAGCGGCGGCATCGAAATTATCTTCCCAGACCAGCGTCCACGGGGCATTGAAGTTGTAGTCTTCAACCTCTACCCGATCCACTTCCGGTTCGCCCTGTTCGGGAACGGCAACGCTCACTTCAGCATCATCGCCACCGCCATACAGCGCCACATCGTCGATAAAGGCCGTGAAAGCTCCCACGCCAACCGGCATCCCGAAAGCATAGCCGCTCACCGCGTCGAGGCCGAGGCCGTCATCGGGTGCCCCACCCGGCTGCCAGTCCGTGCGCCGTTGAAACTCGTTAAACGGAATCTGGATAAGCTGCCAGCCCTCAAAATCATCAATGACGTGATAGTACCAGCGTTCGGCACTGTCGCCGTCGTTGGTGCGATTATCGAATACTTCAAACTGAATCGTCCCGCCCGTATTATTGCCGTACAGCATGAACTGGATGCCGTAAAAATCGCTCCAATCTTCGGCGGTCCAGTTTTCACTGTCGTTGTTGACATGACTGAAACCACCCCACGCCGCGACATCATAGGCCACTGATAAAACGGTGCTGTCGGCCATCTCCGGGGCATCGGCGGCGACGTCAATCACGACGTTACCGGCCGTATCACCCCACGGCACGAGGCCGATGTTGTTGCCGAAGGCATCCTGCACAAAGGCCGGAAGTGCATCAAATTCAAAATCGTCCACGACATGAACTGTTTCGCCTGCCGGGGCATCCAGCAGGTTGCTTGTGGTTTCATCGCTCGTGCTCTCATCAGCAGCGGCTTCTTCAGGTTCTGCGGTATCGGCTGAAGGAGCGGCACTGACATCACCCGCCGCCGTAAAGACAGCCAGATTATCCAGATAGGCGACCTGTGCTCCGGTCCCGACGGGCATTCCAAAGGCCATGCCGTGAACTTCATTCAGGCCGAGGCCGTCATCCGGGGCACCTTCTGGCTGCCAGTCGGTGCGGCGCTGGAAGGCACTGAAGGGGACAACAAAGGTTTGCCAGCCTTCATAATCATCCGTAACGTGGTAGTACCAGCGTTCGGCACTATCGCCGTCGGTGGTGCGGTTATCGAAAATCTCGACCTGAACCGTGCCGTCGGTGTTATTGCCGTAGAGATCGAAGGTCACGCCATCGTAGGCGGTCCAATCCTGCGCATCCCATGTCTCCGTGCCGGGAACCCACGAGAATCCACCCCACGCGCCGATGTCGTAGCTGATTTCGAGGGCAGTCGTGTCATTTTCCGGGGCTTCCGATGAGGCAGCAATGGTGACGTTGCCCGCCGTATCACCCCACGGAATGAGGCCCAATCCGTTGCCGTTGGCGTCGGTGGTTGGTTCGGGCAGCGATTCAAATTCGAAGTCGGCAAGGGTGATGGTTTCTTCAACGGTGAGCGTCTCTTCGACAGGCTCTTCACCGCCTTCATCAGTTGCCAGAACAGTGCTGTAATCAAACTCAACCGGCTCACGGCTGGCTTCCGTTTCGAGGCCGTAGCCAAATTCAAAGAGCGGATCCTCGACGGGCAGGGGCAGTTGGTCCACCGAGGCGGGCCACGTCAGAGGCAGCTTGCCGGTAAAAGGCTGGTAGCCGAACAGCACATCTGCCACACCCTGCCCTTCCGTGCCGGGCAACCATGCCGCCACGACCGCATCCCAATTTTCAATGTGCTCGGTGATCATCAGGGGACGCCCGGACACAATCACGACCACGACTGAATCAACCTGAGTACTGACAGCTTCAATCGTCGCCAGATCAGCGGCACTGAGCGTCAGGTCAGGGTCATCGCCCAGACCTTCGGCGTAGGGCCGTTCACCAACGACCACAATGCCGACATTTGCCGTGCCTTCAAACGTGCCATCTTCGCTGTATTCAACCGTCGTGCCTTCGGGCGCGAGGGCGTTAATGCCTTCCAGAATGGTGGTGCCGGGGATGTCATTGCTGGTGATGCCCTGCCATTCGATAGTCCAGCCACCGGATTGGATACCGACGTTATCGGCGGCGCTTCCCGCTACGAAGATCGTGCTGACATCATCGCCAAGCGGCAGTACATCGCCCTCATTCTTGAGCAGAACCTGTGATTGAGCCACTGCCTGCCGCCCGAATTCACGATGCTCAGCCGAACCAAACGACTCCATCATCTCTGGATTGGCATAGGGATTCTCGAACAGACCCATCTCGAATTTGGTCATGAGAATGCGCCGCACGGCATCGTCTATACGCTCTACGGACACGTCGCCGTTGTTGACCGCCTGCGTGAGGGTATCGATGAACCGCAGGTAGTTATAGGGGACCATCACCATGTCGATGCCCGCGTTGACACCCTGCACGACTGAGTCGTAGAAATCACTGGAAATCTGGTCAATACCGGCCCAGTCGGACACGATAAAGCCCTCAAAGCCAAGTTCGCCCTTCAACACATCGGTGATGAGGTATTGCTGACCGTGCATCTTTTCATCGTTCCATGACGAGAACGAAATCATGATGCTGCCCGCGCCGTTTTCAACCGCCGCGATGTAAGGTGGCAGGTGAATGTCGCGCAGGGTTGCTTCATCAACGTTCATCACACCCTGATCGATTTCATAGTTGCCGGTGGTGGAGGTTCCCCATTCCGCGCCACCATCGCCCACGTAATGTTTGGGGGTGGCGATCACAGTATCCGGCGCACCGATGTCATCGCCCTGCATACCGTTCACGCAGGCCATCGCCAGTTCAATCACGAGGTCAGTGTTTTCGCCAAAGGTTTCGTAGGTGCGGCCCCAGCGAATATCCTGCGGGACGGCAACCACCGGCGAGTAATTCCAGTAGATGCCCGTCGCGATCATTTCCTGCGCAGTGGACCGGCAGATTTGCTCAACCAGATCAGCGTTGCGTGTCGCGCCAAGACCAACGTTGTGCGGATAAACCACCGCGCCGTTCACATTATTGTGGCCGTGCACCGCGTCCACGCCGTAGATCATCGGGATGCCCAGCCGTGAGAGTAGCGCGGCATCCTGGAAGGTGTTGACCATGCTGGCCCAGCCCTGCGGCGTATTCTGAAGCGGATAACCACCGCCGCCGCTCAACACGCCGCCAATGCCGAGTTCTGTCAGGTCGTTGATATTGATGCTGTTCTTTTCAACGAGCATCATTTGCGCGATTTTCTCGTCCAGCGACATGCGCGACATCAGATCAATGATGCGGGCTTCGGCGGGCATACTGCCATTCTTATACAACGCACTGTCCGGGACAGGTGGCAGGTCTGCTATGGCAACATCGACCGCTTCCGGCGGCTGTGGCAAATCGGTTTGCCCGACTTCGTAGAAGATCAAATAGCCGAAAACACTCGGATTGAGATAGGACTGGTCGCTGGTATCAAACACGGACCAGATGAGTTTGGTATCGCGGTTGGCATCATTCGCGCCATTCAGATGCACCTGAAAGCCAATGGTGGCCCCATGTTCCGGCGTTATGTTCCAGAATTCGGTCTCGACCGGAACAGCCATCTCAACGAGATAACCCTTATCCGTCTCCACAACATTGACCGTTGGTTCAGCCTGCGAATTCTGTACACCGCTCAAGACGGCCTCTTCGCTGGGCAGGTCTTTGTTGAGGGCGGGGATGGTGATCTGCGAGACACCATCAATGTAACTGGTCAGGGTCAGGTCACCCGTGCCGTTGAGGTAGAACTCCACCGAGTCCTCATTCCAGTAATCCTGACCGTGCTCACCGCTGATGATATTCTCGTCGGTGACATCCGCCAGAAAATAGACGTTTTCGCCATCGGAGGCGGCGGCAAACACGGCGGTGTGATTGTTGCCGGACAGCAGTCCACGCGGCACCCCTTCCCAATCGTCAATCTCGCCGTCAAGCGTTATGCTGACCGGGAACGGGGCATAGTAGATTTGTCCGGTTTCGCCTGCCGGGGCCAGATCTCCCTCCTGAGCAGTGGTGATGGTCGAAAACCCGATGACCATCGTCAGTATGGTGAGTAAAATAAGTGGTTTTCGGTATAACATGTTTGGTAAAGCTCCCTTCTAATTTATGGTTGTCAAATTTGTAATGTCTTACCCCTCCGCCCGTGCAACGCATCCCTATTTCTCCCCATTCATGGGGAGATGTCGCGCTAGCGACAGAGGGGAAGGAGAGTCAGGGAAGGGAAATTTCCGTCCCCCTTCAGTCCTGTGGACCACCTGCCCGTAAATGGTTCAGAGGCGGACAGTTTTCACAGCAAGGACAATTCGCACCTTTCTCTCCCCACCTGTCGGGCGGCATGACCATGTACAACACGGTGTCGTTAGTGGGTGGAGAGGGTCGGGTTGTCAACGCCCACGATTAAAATCATGGGCTACGCGACATGCCATCCACTGAAGGGATGGCGGGACATGCCTTTAGCGCATGTCTGCTTCACTAGCCGGGAGATTTATCTTCCGGCGCAAGGCCACCGACTATACCATGCTACCCCACGCTTATCCGGTGTCTGCGTAAAGGTGCCGGAAAGCGTGCCATAATGCCTCTAAATTAACCTTCCTGCTCAAAACTGTCCGCCCGCCAACCATAAATGGAGGAGGACAGCGTTATCCATCACGCCGACTCACGCACGATGATTTCGACGGGCAGCACCCGTTGGAACGGCGTTTCAATTTTCCCCTCCAGAATACCTACCAATCCTTCCACCGCCGTTTTCCCCACTTCGGGCAGGTTCTGGCGGATGGTCGTCAGGGCCGGATGGATGTCCTGCACATTGGGCATATCATCAAAACTGCCGATGGCAATATCATCCGGCACACGCAGCCCGGTTTCACGAATGGCCTGAAGCGCCCCGACCGACATCATATCGCTGCTGCAAAACACTGCATCGACATTCTTCTGAAGCAGATACACCATCGCTTTATAACCACCGCTCTTCATGAACTTGCCCGACGGCGCGATAATCTCCGGCAAACCTGCTTCCCCAATTGCCTCACGATAGCCCGCCAATCGATCAATGGCCGACGGCAGTTCCTCGCGTCCGGGGATGTGACCGATGCGTCGGTAGCCCTGTTCAATCAGGTAGCGCGTCATTATGTAGCCGCCCTGCAAATTTTCCGAGTCGACGAAATTGACATGGCTGGCCCGGCTGACTGGACGTCCAATCAACATGTAGGGCTTTTTCTTGCGGTCCAGCAGTTCAGTCACTATCGGGTTGATAGAGGTTTCCGCAATAATCAAGCCGTCGCTGAGGCTGTCATTCATCACACGGTTAAACACGCGGCTGTTATCCTCCGTCGAGGTCAGCCACAGCGTGACGTCATAATCGAGGCGGTTGGCGGTGTAGGTGATGGATTGGATGAGATTGGCGAAAAAGGGGTCGGCGAACACTTCGCTGACCAGTTCCGGCACTAAGATGCCAAGCACCCGTGAACTCTGCCGCGCCAACGCTTGAGCAACCGTGTTAGGCTGATAGTCGTAGCGGTCGATGACAGCGAGGACACGCTGGCGGGTTGTATCGCTGACGTGCTCGTAGCCATTAATGACACGCGAGACTGTCGCGGCCGATACACCGCTCAGGGCCGCAATATCATGAACGCTTAACTTTTTCGGACGCTTCTCAGCCATCATTCTTGAAACCGGTTTCAATTTTGAGGAGAATGTAACCCGTTTTTTACCGCTCCGCAAGTATTTTTCATCATGTAGTTTCAGTTATGTTGATCTGGAATAGATGTGCTCGTCGCATTCAAAGCGGGCTGTCTATTATGAAAACGGTTTCATAATCGTTAAATTATACCTGAACGGTGTGATACAATGACCATTAGACGTTGGGAGGATGAACAAACGGACGTGCCGTTGCACGTCCCTACGTACGGCTTCGGTTGGTCGTAGGGACGCCCAACGGGGCGTCCGGCGAAACTGACGAGCAGAAAAATCAGGAAATAAAAAGATGGACTTCAAATGGATACCCGGTCAGGGCATTAATCAGGATGCTATTGACCGTATACAAGACCACATTACCAGACCCGTCAACGTAATAGATGCTTTTGTTTTTGGCGAAGAGGATCGGGAACAATTTCAAACGCTGGTGAATTCGGAACTCAACAGGTGGAATTTAGGTATTGCAGACAGCTTTTTGAGTGAAGTGAATGCACATCGTTTACATAAATACTGGCACGACTGGATACTGTATATGCTGCGTGCATTTGTATCGACTTCGCCGGACGGTCAGCATACTGTAGATCTTGTAAATGCGTTCATTCATGCACGGCAACTATTTGACCCCGGGCTATACATCGGGTTTCACAATGATTTGTTGCAGACCAGAGGCATGATGCTGATGGCCCCACAATACTGGGACGGCGACGATTTGAGCAACGAATGGTGGGAATTTGATTGTGAAATGGGGCGATATGACTGCGAATTTTACGATTTACTACACTCTCAGATGTTCCTTGTACTTTCGTACATAAAAGAATCAGCTATTCCCGGCTGGGTTCAATCTATCGCTGCAATCGCAGGAGAACAATGGCAATTTGAGGTCAACCTCTGGTTAAGCAAGCTGGCAAAATTTCATTATTACATTCACCACCCATCCGAAGCTAAATGGCCTGGATGGCGTCCTCAATCTACCCCTGACAGAGATAAAGTTGCCTACTACATTGAAGCTGCAGGGCTGAACTGGCATCCCAGTTCGGTCGGTCAGGATATTCCTATCGACAACATAGATGACTTCATCCCAATGACTAACATCGAGACATTCATGGCGGAAGTCAAGAAATATCCCAGCCTAGAATTGGATTACGACTGGACAGGCTAGCATGGACTTCAAATGGATACCCGGACAGGGCATAAATCAGGATGCCATTGCGTGGATGAAACAGAATTTCAAAAAGCCTGTAGCGCATCCACAGTATTTTGAATATGAAGATTCGCGCGACTCATTTCTGACAATGGCAGATAATGATCCCAAAGACTGGGATTTAGGACTTGCAGACTACTTCCTGAGATCAGCAAACGCCTTTGAATGGCATGATGATTGGCAGAAGTGGGTATTATTTTTACTGGTCGGACTCATTTCTAATCCTACCGACTACGAACTCATCTGCCACACGACGAACTTTTTTCTTCAGGCACAGAGACTCTTTAGCACTGAGCCATATATAGGCTTCCGTGAAGATTTGTTATATACGCTGGGCACGGTGATGATGGCTCCGATACATTGGGAAGGTGACGACTTAAGCGATGAGTGGTTTAAATTCGATTCGTTGGAGGGAATATACAGGTCTGACTTTCCCGATTTGTTACACTCTCAGTTGTTCTTTGTACTGTCCTATCTGGATGAATCCGAGATTCCCGGTTGGGTAGCCTCGCTGAACGACATCACATGCAAATACTGGCTAAAAGAACTCAACCAATGGCTCGGTAAATTTCAAATTTTCCTTGTCTATACGCGTGATCATGAAGCCCTGTCACATCAAATTCGGTCTTCCCCTAGCATAACGTTTCCACGCTCACTGCGTGAACAGCCGTTCACAATCGGACTGTGCTTGGAGCAGGCCGAAATTGCGTGGAATGGTAGTTATTTCAGGGGAGAAAGTCTTGATGACTACATCCCACCTGAAAATATCACGGCGTTCCTTGAGGCAGTGAAAGCTCAGCCTAATCTTGCCTATGATGAAGATTTGGCAGGTTAATTATTCAGGACGCCCCGTTGGACGTCCCTACGCACGTCCTCGGTTGGGCGTCCTTTGCGAAAGGGTCATTCCTGACCATCTGGAGAAAGGTAACTTGTGGAGTCTGGAGGTTGAGGTCTACTTCTGGATGAATCAAAAGTGGCAGTCTAAACTGCCACCCGGACTGTCTCAGTATGCAATTTTGCCCTGATTGCCAGTCAGCCAGTGCGCGTTCTCGTCCAGAGCAGTGGTCAGCGGCGAGAGCAGTCCTCAGCGCACGGCTTTCTTCACGAGCGCGACGATCTTTTCCTCTTCGGCGGCAGTCAGCTTCGTCAGCGCGAAGGAGGTCGGCCACATGTTGCCTTCATCGAGGTTCGCATCGTCGTTGAAGCCGAACGTCGCGTATCTCGAGTCGAACTTTGACGCAGGTGTGAAGTAGCAGACAACCTTGCCGTCCTTGTTGGCATACGCAGGCATCCCGTACCAGGTTTTCGGCGAAAGGTCTGGTGCACTGGCTTTGATGATCTCATGGAGCCGCTGGGCCATGGCGCGATCTGGTTCCGGCATCTCGGCAATCTTTTCGAGCACGTCCTTTTCGCCTTCCTCCCTGCCTTTCTTCGCACGCGCTTCCGCCTTCAGCTCTTTGGCACGCTCCTTCACCGCGGCCTTTTCCTCGTCCGTGAATCCTGCGGACTTCTGCGGGTCCTTCTTTTGGCTCATAGAATTCTCCTCAAACTGATCTTTCTCTTCATCTATGCCCTGACAAGATGCTATTTGTCCTGTGAAAGCACCATAATGTTGCCGCTGTTATCCTTGAAAATGGCTTCGATAATCCCATAGGGGCGATCTGTGGGAGGTTGCACAAAGTCCACGCCGCTAGCCTTGAACGTCTCGTAGGTCTTCTGGCAATCGTCGGTTTTCCAGGGGCCGATGCCCATCTTGCCTGCTTCCACGAGTTTAGTCAGATGATCCACCTCCTCTTGAGTAAGTGCGCGACTTGGTTTCAACGCTGCCAGTTGAATTTCGAGATCTGGCTGGCCTTTCAAGCCGACTGTCAGCCAACGATAATCGCCATTTGTAAAATCGGCGCGGATGTCGAACCCCAGCTTTTCCGTATAAAAGCGTAGCGCCTCATTCTGATCCTTGACCCAAATGGTTGCGACCGAAAGTCTGTTTATCATCGCTTATTTCCTCGTCGGTATAGGTTTTATCTTAGCACATATGTGCTGTGTCGGCTTCTCGAAAATTGCTTTGTTTTCAAATATCCGGCTGATCTTCGATACCGTGAAGTACACATATACAAAGCGGGATATAGGTGGGGTTTGGTGTGGGCTGACTGCTGATGCGATAAGCGCTGGGAGATAACCCGGCGACTTTGCGAAACAATGTACTAAATGACCCCAGACTTTCATAGCCAACCGCCGCGCAAATTTCCGTGATGCTGAGATCTGAATTCCGCAAGAGTTCTTTGGCCCTACTAATACGCTGTCCCACCAGATATTGATGCGGTGTTTGCTTATAGGCGTGCCTGAATGCCCGGATCAGGTAATACGGCGAGAGGGCTACCTCGCGACTCAAATCCTCAATGGTAATAGGTGCATCGTAGCGTCGATCCAGCAAATGGCGGGCGAGACGAACTTGCAAATGAGGGTTCGAACGCACAGAGGATTTCTCCCATCAGAAAGCGGTGACTGAGGCTACTATAGCAGTTTCCGGCGGGATACGCAACGAGTTAAAGAGGTGGTGCAGGATGGGAATTTTACGCTGTTTCACTTCAACGGGTAATCATCAGGCGCAGGAAGGTATCGGCGTCAATGTTGCCGCCCGTGATGATGAGGGCGGTCTTCGCATCGGATGACACAATGCTCGTTTGCAGGGCGGCAATGCCACACGCCGCCGACCCTTCAATCACCCAGCCATGCACGCGGAACATCCACTGAATGGCGCTGGCAAGATCATCTTCGCTGACCAGCAGCAGCTCATCACACACTTCGCGGCACAGATCAATGGTAATCGATCCTGCTTCAATATCCCCGGACAGGCCATCCGCCAGCGTGGAGGGGTCCTGCGATAAATCGGTGCCGTTCAGGTAGTTATACATGGCGGGCGTCGCCTCAGATTGGACGCCGGTGATTTTGATGTCGGGGTCGATGGCTTTGATGGCGAGACCCACCCCGCTGATTAAACCACCGCCACCCACCGGGATCAGGATTTGTTCCACTCCCGCCAGTTGCTCGATGAGTTCCAGCGCAATCGTCCCCTGCCCGGCGACCACATACGGATCATTGTAGGGCGAGACAAAGAGCTTATCCTCATTTTTCTCAAGCTGCCGGGCATACAACTCGGCGTCGTCATAAATCCTGCCATGCAGCACCACATTAGCCCCGTACTGCTTGACGCCATCAATTTTGCGCTGGGGGGCGTGTTCGGGCATGACGACGGTGGCTTCGATGCCCAGCAGTGAAGCAGCATACACCAGCCCCAGCCCATGATTGCCCGCCGAAGAGGTCACGACGCCGTTATAACGTGCCCGCCGCTGCTGCGCCAGAATCGCGTTGAGCGCCCCGCGAATCTTGAAGGAGTGCAGGATATGGACGTTTTCCAGCTTCATATAGACCCGGCTGCCCAATTCAGGTGACGGTTCGATGGGCGTGGTGAGGATATAGGGGGCAATCCGCTGGCGGGCGGAAATAATATCAATGAGCTTTAACATTCAGAATTTCCTCAATGGCGTCGGCCAATGTTAACTGTTGACCGCTTTCAAGTGCCGCTTCGACAGAATCAGGAAGCGAATAGATGTGCTGGATGATCTCGTTTCCGGCATCCTGCACAAGTTGGGTGGCCTGTGGATGGGACAGCGTACAGCCAATCATCGCCAGACCGCGTTCGGTGTTGGCCTGCTCGTGTTCTATCAGGCCCCACGTTTGCACCACGTAGAGAATCCCGTGAATATAATGCATACGGGTTGCCAGCGCCAGACTGTCCAGCAGATAGGGTTTCGCGTCATCAATCAGGCCCAGGTATGTCAACAGCCGCCCGATATTTTGCAGAATGCGGGCTATCGTGTAATCATCGCCAATTTCGCGGGCCAGCGCCAATGCCTTTTCGAAAAGCGCCTGTGCTTCATCCAGTTCGCCTTCGCGGCGCAGCAGTTCGCCGGTGTTGTTGGTCGCCTTAATCTCCACAATGCGGTTGCCGGTGAACTGTGCCAGGCGGATCACATGCTCGTAATCATCGTGTGCGTCATTGAAGCGCTGTTTCGATTCGGCAATGACACCGCGCAGCAGCGTGCATTGCGACATGCCGTTATGGTCGCTATAACTGTCATAAATCTCATGAGCTTCATTGAGTTTGGGGAAAGGATCATCGCCTACAAAAAAAGCAATGGTCGCCAGTTCCCGCAGAATTTCAGCGCGTGTCTGGTCATCCGGGGCCAGTTCTAAAGCGATGGTCAAATACTGGTGGGCCTGCTGGTGAAAGCCCTGTTTGCGATAGATTGTACCCAGTCCCAGAAACGCTTCAGTCTGTAAACTGAAATCCTCAAAGGTGGTGGCTTCCTTCAAGGCGGCCACCGCTTCCTCGAACTTTCCGAGACTTTCATAGGCTTTGGCGCTCAACAGAAAAAGCTGGTTAGCGGTGGCAGCGGGAATGAAAGGGTTACTCAGTGCTTGACGGCAGTAGTTGATTGTGCCGCTGAAATTGCTGGCAGTGAAGGCACGATAGGCCGCCTGGACCGCATAACGCAGCGTTTTTTCCTCATTTCCAGCAGCGGACCAATGCTGGGCCAGCGCAAAGGAATAGGACACTTCATCGGGATAGGCCATTTCAATGGCTTCAGCAATCCGCTCATTAAGCCACTGCCGCGCATCAGCGTCGAGGCTGTCCAGCAGATATTCGCGGAACTTGTCGTGGGAGAAACGCCACTGGTTATGGCTGACTTCGAGGGCGGTGGTGCACTGCTGCAATTTGCGGTCCACCTCGCTGGTGAGATGGCTGAGCAAAAATGGGTCAATGGCGCGGCCTGCTACAGCGGCGAGTTGCAGGAACTGGTAAACGTCTTCGGGTAAATTGCCCAATCGTTTTTCGATGACGGTCTGGATGCCATCGGCGAAAAAGAAAGCCGGGATGGTTTTAACGCCAATCTCTTCCAGTGTGCCATAATCATTCGCCAGCGCTCGAATCACCTCAATAATGAACAGGGGATTGCCCTCGGTTTCACGTTCCAGCAAATCAATCAGGCCATCATAGGGGACCAGCCGCGTACCGAGCATCGAGGCCACTATCGCAGCGATTTCGGTCTGAGTAAACCGTTCCAGTCTCAGGAGTCGTGCGCCGATAAATTGAGCGGGCAGGTGGGGCGTCTCATCTTCGCGGTACGTGCCCACAATCATGATGGGCAGTTCGCGAGTCAGGCGGAAAAGTTGATGCAAAACGAGCAGGCTTTCTTCAGCCCACTGCAAGTCTTCAAGGAGCAATACCAGCGGTGAAACCTGTCGCCGGAAGATGGCCTCAATCGTACTGAGCAACCGCTGCTGACTCGCGCCGGGTTCCAGTTCGGATACACCGGGTACGTCCATAGCCGTAATCTGTGCAATGTCGGGAACCAGCGCTTGCAGTACCCCGGCTTCGGTGGGTGTCAGTTCGGTATACAGGCAAAGGTGCCGCAGAATATCGCGCCACAGGACGAACGACATGCGGCTGTCGGCGATGGCCTGCCCCAGAAAAATCGGTGTCCCCGCGACCAGCATCTGGATGCGGATTTCATCCAGCAGGCGCGATTTGCCCACGCCCGATTCACCACCGATAAACCACAGACCACCCTGTCCGGTTTCGTACATGGCATCATGCGCGTCCATGATTGTGCCGATTTCCGCTTCGCGACCGATAAAACGCGCCGATTTGAGAAAACTTTCGCGCACCGCCGCCAGCTCGGTGAATGGAATATTCGCCGCTTCCGCCAGTGCCTGCGCTGCATCAAGGGCGCGGCGGTAACGGGCGGATGGGCTTTTTTCCAGCAACCTTGCGATCACCTTGCGCACTTCGGGGTAGCGATCCAGTGGTTTGAGATTGGGCGGTTCGTTGATGACACTGTTGACGAGGTGCAGCACATTACTATTGGTAAACGGTACCTGACCGGTGATAAGTTCACAGGCAATAATACCCATTGCATACAGGTCAGAAGCCACACTGGGATTCCGGTCTTCGAGCAGTTCAGGAGCCATATATAATAAAGTACCCGCCAGCGCTTCATGCTGTCCCGTCTCGTGAAAGGCCAATCCGAAATCCAGCAGCTTGACCTGACGATGCTTGACGAGGAAGTTACCGGGTTTCAGGTCGCGATGGACAATGCCATGCCGGTGCAAATATTCGAGGGCATTCAGCGCCTGAATCAAAAGGTCGATGCGGCCTTCCAGTGACAGCCGAAAGCCCTCCTGAAGCAAGGTTCGCGCATCCTGAACGAGTTCCATGGTGATATAGGGAGCACCGAGGATGTCAAAGCCATAGTCCAACACGCTGACGACATTGGGATGGCGCAGCTTGGCAAGTGTTGTAAATTCGCGGGCCAGGATCATGTTGGCCCCCGAAATAGTCAGGCGCTTGATCGCCACCTGAATCCCGTTGAGCCGATCATATGCCCGAAAAACACTGCCCATGCCCCCTGCACCGATTTCATCGTGGATGATATAGCGGCTGTCAATACTGTACATGTGGGCTACCTGCACTTATTCTAAGAATATCAAATTCTAACAGGTCCACGTCAGAACCGCATAGTTGGTTATCGGCTTTTCACGAAATCTTTGCGCGGGCTTAATGGTCAGTAGTTATCACAATGTTTCCCCGACAACAATTTGGTTATCGGGGCTTTGATGCTATAATGGCTACATTTACAAACAAACGCCAATGCCTTTCCTACATGGTATAGCCGAGAGCGTAGGAGTCTTTAAAACATGGATTTATTCGATAAGGTGGGAAAATATACCCAGGCAAAAGAGGCGATGGCACAGGGCATCTATCCCTATTTCCAGCCTCTATCTGATTCGGAGGGGTCGGTCGCGATTTTCGACGGTCGTGAAGTCGTGATGATCGGCTCCAACAATTATCTGGGTCTGACCACCCATCCTAAAGTACGTGCTGCTGCCACCGAAGCGATTGAACGTTTTGGCACAAGCTGCACAGGCAGCCGCTTCTTGAACGGAACCCTTGAGTTCCATCTGGAACTGGATCGCCGTCTGGCAAAATTCATCGGTAAAGAAGCGGCCCTGGTATTCTCGACGGGGTATCAAACAAATGTAGGCACCATTTCTGGCATTATTGGCAAGGGCGACTACATTATCATGGACAAAGAAGCTCATGCCTCTGTTGTTGATGGCGCATTGATGGCGCGTGGAGAGATGGCCCGCTTTGCCCACAACGATCTGGACAGCCTTGATCGTGTCTTACAACGCCTCCCCGAAGAAGCCGGTAAACTAGTGATCGTAGACGGTGTATACAGTATGGGGGGTGATATTGCACCCCTGCCGGAAATTGTTGACATCAGCAAGCGCCATGGTGCCCGCATCCTGCTGGATGACGCGCACGGCATTGGTGTATTGGGCGAAGGTCGTGGCACGGCGGTACACTTCGGTCTGACTGATCAAATTGACCTGATTATGGGTACCTTCAGCAAATCGTTCGCTTCAATTGGCGGCTTTATTGCAGGCAATGCGGATGTTATTCATTTCATTCAACACCACGCTCGTTCGCTGATTTTCTCCGCCAGTTTGCCCGCGCCCAACGCGGCGGCGGTGCTGGCGGCCCTCGACATCATCGAGAACGAGCCGGAATATGTTCACCGCGTCATGGAAAATGCAGATTACATGCGGACGGGCCTGCGTCGTCTGAGTTACGATATTGGTACGAGCAATACGGCCATCATCCCTCTGATTATCGGGGACGATATACGCACCGTTCTGGCATGGCGAGCATTAATCAACGAAGGCGTCTACACCAATCCGGTGCTGCCGCCCGGTGTTCCGCCCAACAAGAGTTTGCTGCGCACCAGCTACATGGCGACCCACACCCGCGAACATCTGGACCGGGCACTGAAAGCCCTCGAAATTGTGGGCGAGAATCTCGATCTGATACCTACTAAACAGGAGCGCGAGGCCAGAGCACTCGCCGAATCATAACGATGCCAAACCCCTCGGCACAGTCGAGGGGATTTTTCTGTGCAGGATTAAGCCTAAACGCCTTCTAACAAATATCGAATAGTCCAGAGGTGGTCACAACAGTATGAGTCGACCTATAATGAATGGTGCAAAAAGCGTTCAGGAGGCACTTTTGACAAGGATACTTGTCATTGATGATGAAGCAGAGTTCACGACGATGGTCGCTGGAATGCTGGCTCACGCCGGTTATGAAATTCTAGAAGCCAACGGCGGGGCAGTCGGCATACAATTGGCCCTCACTTACCAGCCGGACGTGATCTTGTGCGATGTGATGATGCATGATATGAACGGGTTTGAAGTGCTGGAACGCTTACATTTCTACCCGCCGCTTCGCACCGTGCCCTTCATTTTCCTGACCGCCATGCACGAGCGCATCTACCAGCGTAAAGGCATGTCCCTCGGAGCCGACGACTACTTGACCAAACCCTTTACCCGTGATGAATTGCTGAAAACGATTGAGGTGCGACTGCGCAAACAAGAAGCGTTTGCCGACCGGGCCGAGTCCCGTCTGGAAGACACCAAGCGCAATCTGGTCAAACTGGTGGCCCACGAACTGCGCACACCGCTGGTCCCATTGAAATTGGTCAGCGATGTCATCTCGATGCAGTTAGGGACTGTTCCCCCCGATCAACTCGAATCTTTCCTCGATATTGTCACCACCAGCACGCGCCGCATGTCGCATCTGGTGCAGCAGGCTGTGTTTATCACAGAAATCCAGTCCGGCACACTCAGCTATGACTCGATTCAGGAAGATAAAGCCCCCGCCGTTATCTGGGATGTGCTCATGTCGGCGGTCGATCTGGCCCGTGATTTTGCGACCCGCAGCGAAGAAGTCCCGGTGCGGTTTAAGGTGTATGACCAGTATCGCAAAATCAACTGCGTGAGCTTCCCCCTGCAACATGCACTGGCGGAAATTATTACCAACGCCATTAATTTCTCCGGCGAAAGTGAGATTGTCATCAGCCAGTGGTTTGAGCGCGGCGAATGCTGGATTACGATTATGGATCAGGGACCGGGTATGTCTCCCGAAATGATTGACCACGCTTTTCAGGCGTTCGGGCAAATCAACCGTGATGAGCAGGAACAACAGGGCATCGGTCTTGGCCTGTCACTTGCTAACCAGATTATTCACATGCACGGCGGCGAGGTCGAGATGTACAGTGTGCAGGGTGAAGGCACGCAGGTTTCCATCATTTTGCCTATCAATTAGGAATTCAACGCTCATTTTTTGATTGTATAGTACACAAAATATCACCAGTCTGGCGGATATGGTCTCTCACGCCAATAACGGCACCGCAGATTAACGGGCAACTGACATGTCAGAGATGCTGGTCGCGTCCGGCGCGGCGATGATGTTGCGCGGCAAGCGCAGGCGGAACGTGCTGCCTTTGCCA
>JAKEEQ010000461.1 GCA_022616515.1 Chloroflexota bacterium
GCACTTCACGTGGCGTACCTTCGGAGATTTTCTTGCCATAGTCAAGCACCGAAACCCGGTCTGACACCTTCATTACGAGCCGCATGTCATGCTCAATCAAAAGTATCGTAAGGCCGAGTTCGTCCCGCAAGCGACGGATGAAGCGTATGATGTCTTCCGTTTCCTGCGGATTCATGCCTGCTGTGGGTTCGTCTAGCAGCAAAAGGATGGGATCACTGGCAAGAGCACGGGCAATTTCAAGCCGTCGCTGTGCCCCATATGACAGATTGGTTGCCAGATAATCGCCATAGCCACCCAGATCAATAAACTCCAGAATTTCCAGCGCTTTCACCAGAAGCGCGTCTTCTTCATGGCGGTTACTGGGGTGACGAATGGCAGCCCCCATTGGCCCGGCTCCCAGCCGGGTATGTGCGCCCGCCATAATGTTCTCCAGCGCGGTCATTCCCTCAAACAGATGGATATTTTGAAAGGTGCGGGCAATACCGCGTGCCATGATCTCGTCGGTGCGCAAACCGGCGATGTTGTGTCCCATGAAGTAGATATAGCCTTCGTCGGGTGTATAAAAGCCGGTTATGCAGTTGAAAAAAGTCGTTTTGCCAGCACCGTTTGGTCCAATCAAGCTGGCAATCATGCCTTCTTCGATTTCCATACTTACTTCAGATACTGCTACCAGACCGCCAAAGCGTTTGGTGACGGATTGTGCATCCAGAATCAGTCGTTTGTTATTGCTCATCGTCGGCCCCTTCACTCAGGATACCCATCGACTCCACACCCTGTTCACGCAGTTGGCGAGCACGTTCTTCCAGAGCGGCCACCGGCTTCGGTAAAAGTCCCTGTGGGCGCACCAGCATCATCGCCACCAGCAGCGCACCGAATACGAGAATACGATATTCAGACAAGGCCCGCAGCATTTCAGGCAGTCCCACCAGCGCGATTGCCCCAATCACAACGCCGGGGATACTTCCCATCCCGCCAATAATTACCAGCGAAAGCACGTTGATGGAAATGTTGAGATTAAAGTTGGGCGGGCGAATATTGGCCTGTCGTGAGGCAAATAGAAGTCCGGCTGCCCCGGCGAAACTGGCCCCGATAGCGAAGGCTAGCAATTTGGCGTTGACCAGATTGACACCCATTGCCTGCGCGATATCTTCATCGCTGCGCAAAGCAGTCCACGAACGACCCAATCGAGACGATTTCAACCGCATTGACAGAACCGCAATTCCAGCACTGCCAATAATCGCCAGATAGAGAATGACCAGATTTGCTTCTGCAACGCTCGACCCTGCCGGTAACGGCTTGGCAACACCATCTGCACCAAACGCACCGCCCGTCAAACTCTCAAGATTTTCCAGTGCAATACTGATAATTTCGCCAAATCCAAGTGTCACAATTGCCAGATAATCGCTACGCAGGCGTAACACCGGAAAACCGAGGAGGAATCCGGCGGTCGCTGATGTCATTAACGCCAGCAGCAGTCCAACCACAAACGGTGATGCACGCCCGGCTTCTTCAAAAACGCCCGTTTGACTGAGCAGCCACGTGCTTCCCAGTGCTACCGCAATGGCAAAAATAACCATCAACAGCGACAGTAGCCACGGCGGCCCTCCGGCCCACAGCGGCCTCATTTCCTTGCTGTGAAGGGCAATCTCACTCTCAGTTTGATTATTCAGTGTAATGTAGGCGACATACAATACTATCAGCATCCCGGCTACTGACGGCACGATCAGCACAAGACTGACCGTTCCCGTAGCTAGCACCCAGATTTGCAACACAAAGTTAACGGTAATCAGCAGTCCGGCGATCAACACCAGAATGGTATACCACATTGGGCTAAGCCTTAGATTCGTCCAGCGGAAGCGATCTGTTTCACGGCTATCATACGCTAGAGTGTTGTTCCGGCGTCGCCACAAGTACGTTGTACCAAACACAACAAGCGGCACAATGAAGAGCGCGGTCAGGAAGTTGTAGAACAGATCATTGGCGACCGACACCTCAATTTGCTGGCGGTTAGATTCAACAAAAGCATAAGTATAAGCACCTATGGCGAAAAAGGCCACGTAACCGAGGTCGAGCAGCCCTGCATAACCGACAACGATATTCAGTCCTAGTCCCAGCATCGCATTAATCGCCACGATGTTGAGCACCGATGTCTGATACTGGTCCATAAAGAGTGGCATTGCCAGCAGCATGGCTATTCCCGGAACTAGCACAAGGGTCGCCTCAAAGTTTGACGAGTCAGAGGCTGAAAATACAGCGTATAGAGCCAGTAAGCCTGTGATTAGGATTGAGACGATGAGACTCGCAACGAATTTGTCACTCGGATCACCCAGAATAGTCGGGACGATATAGGCCACATCACTGCCCTGAATTCGCCACATCACCAGCAGAAAAACGCCCAGTAAAATCCCACCTATTACCGCAAGCCGGACCGGGTAGCTGAATAGACTGTATGCGCGATACCGGGCGTTACGCATTGCCACCATAAAGGCGATAATCATACTAAAAGCAAGGATAAGTTGAAAATTCTGGGTGGCTCGACCACCGAGTCTGAGATCAAACTCAACAGGTAACGTACGTCCTGAAGCAAGCGGTACAGAGAACTTGATGGTATCCTGTAAATCCACCATAGGTAAAGATACAGTATCATCCTCTTCCAAGCTTGGATTGTTGCTCATGTCAACGAGTGTATCTTCACCAAGTACAGTTCTCCAGAACGGCGTATTATAATTCATGCTGATTGTCATGAATAAGATGACAAACAAGAATGTGGGGAGCAGAAGCTGTGTCCAATGCAAAATTTCTGTCATAATTGGTTGGTCGAGAAAAGTATCGCGCTGTTTCCGTACGGCCTTCCAATCCACCAGCAAAATGGCGCGATACAATGGAACGGTCAAGAAGCCAACCACTGCCAGCACCAGCGCTGTTCCCCAGATACCGCCGATTTTTACAAATCCTAGATTAAACGCGCTGATGTCATCATGGTTAATGCGCAGCGGCATTGGATCAGTACGGAGTTCAGCATCTTCCGGGAAGTCCTGCGTCAGGGGGTCTACCGGGGGATTCGGATGCAGGTCCTGAACCTCGACGCCGGAGAGCCGTGACGTCGTCTCCAACGTTACTTCTGCAAAATACTCCTGCACGTTAAAGGTGGGATCGGCCTGCCAGTTGTTGATCAAACTCATGAACAAGCTGAACACGAGCGCCATGCCGACACCGAGCGCCGCGCCGTTTTGTATTAACGTTGACCAGTTCGTTCGCTCCCAATTCCGGCGAACATAGACCACGGCAAAAATAATTGTCAGTAGAACAAAGGCTGGAAGGGCCAGCGGAGCCAGTGGTTCGCGCCCCGGCAGACCCGCCGGGAGGCCGATCAAGATGAGAAATACAATGAGACCGCCTGTGATGAGACCATTGTTGAACCCATCGCGGATGTTATTGTAGTAGCCAGTCAGTCGCCGCACCATTGGTTACACCTTCTTTTCAGCGGTAACTTCGCCCAGAATGCCTGTCGGGCGGAAGATAATGACCAGTACCAGCAGCGAGAATGAAATTGCATTCTGCCATGCGTTGTCAAAACCAAGGGCAGTTGGGCCAAGTGCTTCCACCAGGCCCAGGAAGAAGCCACCCAGCATTGCGCCCGGAATATTACCGATACCACCGAGCACAGCGGCTGTAAAAGCTTTGAGGCCGTAGGTGAAACCGAAACGTGCCCTGATTTGCTCTCCCCGGAAGCCTAACATCACCCCGGCTGCACCAGCCAGTGCCGCACCGAGCACAAAGGTCAGGACAATGATGCGGTCAACATTTGCACCCATTAACGCAGCGGTATCCTTGTCTTCAGCCACGGCCCGCATTCCACGTCCGAATTTGGTGCGGAGAACAATAAAATACAGCAAAGCCATCAACACCAACGACGTTAGCGTGATCACGACACCGACCTTGCTGATAGGCACCGTGCCGAGTCTGCCCAGATCAAGGTCAAAGGTAATCGGGTCGTTGAGCAGTTTGGGATTGCCCAGGCGATAGGTGCGCCCGATGGGTCCGAAAATACGCAGCGCAACCTGCTGAAGGAAGATGGAGGCTCCAATGGCGCTGATGAGCGGAGTCAGGCGGGGCGCTTTACGCAGAGGTCGATAGGCGACCCGCTCCAACACAATCGCTACCAGACTCGACATAACCATGCCGACAATAGTGACGAAAAGCAGACCAACCACTGTAATGACAATCAGGTGAAGTTCTGGCGCTGCGACCCCAAGGCCCACCAGCGCACCGTAACCGACTGCCGCACCAAGTAGTAACCGGACAGGAATACTGAGTAGGGTAAACACCTGCGTTGGGTCCTGTATACCACTATGTCGCTGGCGACCAAACCGGGTCATGATGTTTTCGAGGGGAAGGAAAAGGATGCCCACAAAGAGGGGCACTGCCCACAGCGAAAGGACGGCAGCGCCAGCCTCAAATGTCCGGCTGCCGTTGTCCACCAGAAACATCAACGCAAACCAGCCGCCATATGCACCCAGCATCATAACTTCGCCGTGCGCGAAGTTAATCATAAAGAGGATACCGTAAACGAGCGTATATCCCAGCGCGATAAGGGCAAACACCCCACCGCGTATGATACCGTCACGCAGCAAGCCCATCCACGTGACAAACGGTAGAGGATTCTCCAACGCAACCATTGATACGCGCTCGGCGATAAGGATAAATACAACTGCGCCAGCGTAATTGGTAATCAAATTGCTGATAGGTTCATTGGTTTCGCTCGAAGTCCTGATGTAAATCGCACCGACAAGACCAATCAGGCCGAGGATGCCGTAGGCAATTAATGCCCTACCTAAGATATTCTCGAAATCAACGGTCCAATCTGGTGCAGTTTCTCCAAACACGCCGGATGTCTGGCAAATGACCCAGATCATTCTAAGAAAAGACGCCAGTGCGGCGTAATTAAAATATCGAGTGCTCCACTTATCCGGGTCAATAGTGGCTCGTTGGGCTTCTCTTGAAGCTAAGCGGGCTAAAGACATTCTATCTCCGCAACAATACCATTACTCAATAAGGATACTATTCATAAAAAATCAGCGCGGAAACCCCGGCGGCAGCCGACGGGCAGGAGCGCTTCTCCTTTGGGTTACTCATACGTTCAAAGGTGGAGCGGATTTGCGTTACCGCTGGCTCCGCTCCGGGCCATCTCCCCCGGCGGGGGTAACGTCCTCCTCGCCCATGTTAGCCGGTGGTTTTGTATCCATACAACACTGGCCTGGACCCTCAGCCTGTTTAATTGTATGGCGCAGCGGTGCAGGCTGGAGCGTCACCCACACGTGCCTATGTATTCACCGCTAACATAGCCATTGCCCTTCGGCGTGGTTGGTCAACACGCACATCCACGTTCACTCATGCGCCTCAGCAAGCTGCGGGGTCGTTGACACAAAGGGCGGTGCTCACCTTGAACGAACACCGCCCGATATTAACTGATTAAGCAAGCATTTGCCATGCTTAATTAGGGTTTAATTAGGAAGGAGCACACCGTCGATGACAATGATAACACCGTTGCTGGCTTCGACTACCTCACCAGTAAGATGAACACTGTCATTCAGGGTAACATTGCCTTCATCATCGACTGAAACGGCAATAGTGCCACCATCAAGCATAGTCAATTCGCCCATGCCTGCTACATCTTCAGCCGTTAGCCGACCTTCATAGATGTGATAGGCAAGGATACCGTTCAATACTTCTGGGGTAGCGGCAATGTCTTCAAGGGTTGCACCGAGCGCAGCCATTGCAGCCTCAAACGCCTCATCGTTGGGGGCAAAGACTGTAAATTCGCCTTCACCAGCCAGTGTTTCGGCATACTCAGACAGGGCAACAGCCGCCGCAAGATTGGAGAAACCTTCGGTGGAGGCAGCGATTTCCACGATGGATCCCATCTCGCCCGACGTATCATCGCCCTCGGACGCTTCTTCATCCTCAGACATTTCTTCGTCTTCGCCCATATCGTCCATCATGTAGGGTTCACCAAACTGGAGTTCCGCTGGAACTTCTACAGCGACCCATTCGCCGTCTTCGACGATATTGGCACCAATAATACCAGCACCACACTCACCGTTTTCATCGCAGGTCAGTGTACCGGTCAAACCTTCATGGTTTTCGGTGGCACGAACAGCACTGATCAGGTCTTCACGATTAATGACGAGGTTGCCTTCATCATCAACGGTGGCAACGCTCCTGATGGCTTCCATAATGAGATTGGCGGCATCATAGGCATGTGCGTGGAACGGACCCAGATCATCTGGCGCGACACCGAACGCTTCTTCATATGCAGCATCAAATGCTTCATTCGCTTCAGCATCTGCGAAACCGCTGGAATCAACGAAGCTGGCATAGGTGCCTTCGGCGGAATCACCGGCCTGATCGATGTATGCCTGGGTGAACGTACCATCGTCTGAGAAGAAGAGGGTATCAGCGAGGCCGACTTCCTGCATCTGGCTAACGAGCAGAGCAGCCTGATTCTGGTAACCACCGAAGAAAATAAGTTCCGGCGGTTCGGCGGCGAGCACGGTCAGCACTGGACGATAGTCCTGATCGTCAATATCAATCGCTTCATAGCCACTCAACGTACCACCGATGCGCTCAAACTCTGCCTGAACTTCATCGGCGAGACCCTTACCATAGTCACTGTTGTCATGCAGGATTGCCATGTTACGCACGCCAAGTACTTCGTAAATAAAGCGAGCGTCAACAACACCCTGAGCGGCGTCGGTAAAGGCAACACGGTTAACTACATCAAAGCCCGATGCTGTGAAAGCACTGGCAGTGGAGCTTGGGGAGACCATCGGGATGCGGGCATCCTGATAGATCGCTGAGGCAGGAATTGAGGCACCAGAGCAAACATGACCGACGACCGCCGTAACTTGCGGGTCAGCGGCAAAAAGGTTTGCTACATTCGTAGCATCGGCACCTTCACAACGGTCATCCTGAACGTCCAGTTCAAATTCGAAACCTTCAACGCCACCTGCTTCATTGGCTTGTTGAACGGCGATCAGAGCACCATTACGAATGTCGGCTCCCGGTTCTGGAATAACATTAGAAAGGTCAGTCGCGAGACCGATTTTAATAGTTTCCCCGGCGGGTACTACAATCTGAGTAGCGTCAGATTGTGCCTCTGCGCTCGGGATCAGTGGCAAGGCAATTGCAAGAGCAAGTACCAGCACAATTGCATAACGCAACGACTTCAACATACTTTATTCCCTCCAGTGAGGATACTTTTTGTAAAGGGATTGTCAAAACCCGATTAAATCATAGCTAGGCATATGCAAAAATGCAAACCCCTGCCATATAAGAGTTTTCTTAGACCTAACGGGATAAACCAAGGATTTGTATAAGTTCCTTACCGTATTTCCGGCGGCGATATTCCCCCAGTTCTTCAATGGCCTGAAGATCCTCTAAACTCCGAGGCGGATTATGGGCCAGAGACCACAGTGCTTGCCTGGAAATAATGATGTCACTTTCGACACCGCGCTCGGAAGCTTTGTTCTTACGCCATGCGTGGAGTGCTTCATAGCGATCAAGAATTGTCGCCGAAATCTGAGCAGGACGTTTGGGGCGTGGCGCTGGTGCAGATTTGCCGCGTTTGATGGTTTCCAGCAGGTCGCTGCCAAAACGCTTGACGACAGTCTGCGGGACACCCTTTATCTGACGTAGTTGAGATATAGATGCAGGTTGATCCTCCGCAAGACGCACCAGTGTGCTGTTTTGCAGAACCTTGAATGGGGGCCTATCGAGTGTTGCTGCGGTTTCCTCACGCCACA
>JAKEEQ010000462.1 GCA_022616515.1 Chloroflexota bacterium
AACAAGGCATTCGCGCCAATCTCTCGCCTGAGTTACCCTTCCTTGACAAACTGGACCTACAACTCATTAAAATGTCTGAACCTTAACTGAATTTACTATAGATAGTATGGCGGAGATGGCTCTTGCGAAATGTGACATTGTTGATGTGATCGAGGCCACTATCAAAGAGTTTCGCGCTGAACTGGACCAACAGGACATTACCCTAACCCTTACTGCATCCCGTACCCTCCCGGATATGGACTGCAATGTTCACGAATTGAAAGAAGCACTGGAGAGGATCATCAACAACGCCATCCGCTACAACCGTGAGGGCGGGCAGATCACAATTCATTGTTCACATGCGGGCGATGAGATTGTTGTGGAAATTCAAGACACCGGCATTGGCATTGATAAGGCATACTTGCCCCATATTTTCGAACGATTTTATCGCATGGATACTGCCCATACCACACGCGGCTTTGGCCTCGGGCTGGCAATTGCCCGCAAGATTGTCACCCTTCATCACGGCACAATCTCCGTCGAAAGTGAGCTAAATCAAGGAACGACTGTGCGCATTACGCTGCCTGTATAGCGACCTTTCCACAAATTTCATTAACGATTCACAAATTTATAATGAAACCTTCACACCAAATTTATTCAATTTTGCGACTAATACGACTAGAATGAAATTGCAAGTTATCCGCAGTGAAGGACATCCCTATGAAAATCGCAGTTATTGAAGATAATCCTACCCATCTTGATCTGATCGTAATGATCCTGAAGTCTTACGGTATCACCAATGTTGTGACAGCAGAAGATGGTATGCATGGCTATCAACTGGTGCTGGATGAGAAGCCTGATCTGGTCCTGCTAGACCTGGATTTACCCATTGCCAATGGCTTTCAGGTAGCCGCTAACCTGCGCTTTGAGGCCGGTTACGCGGACCTGCCCATTATCGCGGTCACGTCCTCCAATCCGCGTGTAGTACACGAAAAAGCACTGCAATCCGGCTTTGATGATGTGGTTAGCAAGCACAGTTTGAAGAAGGAGCTGCCCGAACTTCTGGAAGATTTTTTAAATGAAGCGGTGGCTGGCGAATAAGCAGGGGGCGGGTTATGGTCCCGCCTCGTCATTTTCGCCGGTAGCTTTCGGCAGTCGCCGCAGCATATTTGCAAACAGGCCAAGATCGAGTATCGCAATCAACAGAAACCCTATCGCCAGCCGGGTAATCGTACCATTCTCGACCACCACAATGCTCACCACCACCGCGACTAACAGCAGCAGCACTACAACCAGCGCCAGCCCAAATCCCAATCGTACCCCAAATTTCTTCATGTCTGGCTTCCTCGTTCGGCGCGACGCAGCAGCCATGACAGCGCCACGCTATCCAGCAGGAACGACATCGCAATGACCCCTGTGATGAGGGCGGTATCCTGATCATCCGCAATCAACAATAAATAAGCGGTCAATCCTACCATCGCGGCTGCCACAATCACGGAAATAACCAGCAATATGCCAAATATCTGTTGTTGGTTTGCCAACCTTTGAATCTCCCTTAATGCAATATCACGACTTCCATCATAATGACTTCGCGACCCGCTTCCAATCCCATCAACAAATCCTAACAAGTTTGATTCAACATCTTAACTTTTCTGCACAAAATTTGGTGTAAAGTGACATCTCGTGCTAAGACGCAGGTATAATATCAGAGATTGCTTGATCTATAACATGTCAGGGTCTTGCAACCCTGCGCTTTACGACAGATTGGAACAGAAAGAACTCATGCACAAAAAACTACTCGTTATCATCTTATTACTCGGCCTGAGTTTTGCCCTGCTCGGCAACCCATCGCCTTCCGAAGCGGGGACAATTATTGTTGACGGCAACTGTACGCTGGTGGATGCCATTATCGCGGCGAATACAGACGCGCCATCCGGTCAGTGCCCAGCGGGTAATGATGCCGATTTGATTATCCTAGATGTCGACACTTATCTCACGGAACCATACAATGGCACAGAGAATGGCCTCCCAGAAATTACGAGCAATATTCACATTCTAGCTCGAAACGGATCTATAGTTAGCGGGAACAGTACAAATTTCCGTCTATTTCAAATTGCCTGTTCTGTCGAAGTTGTTCTGGAGGGCCTTACAATTACCAGTGGTAGATTAACAGGTAGCGTAGCAGTTAACGGAGGGGCAATCACGAATACATGTGGAGACCTTGTCTTACAAAATGTGCATTTGATTGGAAACTCAGCAATAGCGTCAGGTAGCGCTCGTGCGTACGGTGGTGCTATGTATGGACCAGCCACCATAATTAACTCTGTTTTTGAAAACAACGTTGCGCAATCCCAAGATTCGAATGCCAGTGGAGGTGCAATTTATCAGGTTAATTGGTCAACGATAGAAAACAGTATATTTCGCAATAATAAAGCTCTTGGAGGCGGAGTTGGCGGAGCTACAGGTGGAGCGATTTTTGGTGATGGAAATTACTACATCCGAGATACCGTCTTTGAAAACAATCAGGCAAATGGGGGTAATACTGGTGAAGCGCGAGGCGGCGCAATACTTAGCTATAGTAGTCTCTGGGAAATTTCCAGCACTATATTTCTGAACAATAATGCTACTACTACGGCAGGCTACGCATATGGTGGGGCATTATTTGTAAGCCAAGACCAACCTAATATTATAAACTCAACATTTTCTGGAAATTTTGCTCGAAGTAATACCGATGGAAATGCGCTTGGCGGAGCTATTTTTGCTGGTGGGACGTTCGAGGCTGAAATTAACTTCAGCACTTTCATCAGCAATGAAGCGGATCAAGGGGCCATCCTCTATGAAAGTTCTGATATGGATTACACGATAAGTCACAGTATCCTGATAGCCACAGGACAGGACAATGATTGTGTTGGTGTTCTTGGGGGTAGCGGCAATCTCACAAACGGCGATCAGAGTTGTAGTTCAATAGCATCAGGAACCATCATTCCCGGCACTCACATTGAAACTGGAGCCGCTGACAATGGCGGTAATACATTAACGCATGCCCTCATCAACACTGGCGATAATCCAGCAATCAATGGTAATCCGGGATGTACGCTTACTACAGATCAACGCGGCCTGCCTCGCGATATTGGATGTGATATTGGCGCGTTCGAATATCAGTTTTCAGATTTCCTTGAAGTAAACGCGACCTGTGAACATCCTGATCTAAAGGTTGTGGTATTAGAAGGGCAGGGACCGTTCAATATCACAGCATCGGGCGGTGGAAATGTGCCAGTTACGGTCGGATACGAAACTTCATTCATTAATGGACCAGATAAATGGGATGATTTGACGGTGACGGAGCAATCAGGTGATGGGCAAAGCATTAATCTGGGGCAGTTTAAGTGCCGTCCGCTGGAAATCCCGACGCCGCTCATGCCGCCTCATCAATCGCGCACCACGAACACCTCCCCGACCTTTAGTTGGACGAGTATCCCGGATGCCAACCGTTATCGCGTGTTCCTGTTCGATGATAAAGTCGCAGCATCACGTACGGTCGATATGCGGCAGAACACCATTGGCAGTGAGACCTCGCTGGTGTTCCAGAATCCGCTGCCCATTGGGCGCTTGTTCTGGCGCGTGCGTGGACGGGTCAATAACGTATGGGGCTACTGGAGCATCCGCTTCACGCTGTTCGTTGACCCGCCCACCGCTCAAGAAAGTGTCGTGACACCCGTGCCAACAATCCAGTTGGACGCACCCACATCAGTACCCGTGCCGACGCTCATCCAACCACCGAATTCACGATAGATAGCAAACACGGGGTGACCTGATTATCGGGCCGCCCCACTCTTCTGCACGTTCTTCCAACTGATGCTACACTGAAAGCAATTAGCATCCGGGAGAGACAGCCATGCCCGACCTCAATCTTAATTCACTATCCCGCTTTTCCAAAAAATCGTCCACCATGATTCTGGAAGTCTACAGTCACTGCGAAGTCCCGGCGGGCTGTGGTGGGGATGAAGATGAATGATGATACAATTATTCTGATAGACTACGAGGAGCGTGAAATTCGCCTCACAACAGAGCGACGTGATCACATCCTGGAACACCCCGAAATGGCGGGGCAATTCGAGCGTATTCAGGAAACGATCAAATCGCCGGAAACAGTTATCGCCAGCACTGCGGATGAGACAGTGCCTGTCTATCATCGTTACTACGAAACAACCCCTGTGACCAGCAAATTTCTACTGGTTGCAGTCAAATTATTCGAAGATGATGCGTTCGTGCTGACGGCTTTTTTCAGCAGGCGCGAGAAGAAAGGGACTGTGATATGGACGGCTTAAAAGTCTGGTATGACCGCGAGGGCGATATTCTGGAAGTGATTTTTGAAGATGTCCCCGCCCTGATGGAAGAAATCAACGACGATGTGTTCGAACGCCGCACCACTGAGGGGCGCGTGGTCGGTTTTATGGTGATGAACTTCAGCAAGCATGACCGCGAAAAGTTGAATCTACCCTTCGCGGTGACAGTCAAGGCAGGTTGATTCAGTGGTTAGGGAGTGCTGCGATACCGAAGGTGCAGGTGAAGAACTCGTTCTCAACATCAGCAAGAGATAACCATGCCCGACCTCAATCTTAATTCACTATCCCGCTTTTCCAAAAAATCGACGCGCCTCATCCTTGAAGAGTACAGCCACTGCGAGGTCCCGGCGGGCTGCGGCGGGGTGGTGCTGCGCTGGCGACGGGCGGGCGAACCCATCCCCTTTACCATGCGCACCCTTTTCGCCAGTAAACTGTCCGCCATTTTTCTCGACGAGACGGTCATCACCCGCCATGTCCGGCCCGATGTCATGTTCGGCACCCATGTGCTCGGCTTTCACCTTGATAAAATCGCACCGGATGATGGCGTTATCATGTTCCGGGCCGAGATCAGCCAGCAGTTTCTGGACATCATAACATTCGCGGGGGATTTCCCGATCCGCACGCAGGCCAATGGCCGCTGGAGATACACCTTCGGGACACCCGCCAACGATGACTGGAAGCATCCCGATTTTGACGATGGAAAGTGGCAGCCGCTTCAACTCAAGGAAATGAACCCGATGCGACCACACGGCTACAGTCTGTCGCGCTTTATCGACAATCTGAAGGATGAGGGCATCACGCCGCTGGGCACTCAGGAAGATGGTTCCTTCGAGCGTCCCATCTGGATACGCTATGTTTTCTCGATTACGGAGGCGCAGCCATGAGCTTTGTCCTGATCCCGCAATATTTCGGCAGTCTGGTCTTCAATCGCGGCAATTCACGCTACTATCCCTTCGATCACACCACAACCGATTTACTGCTACAATCGGTACAGATGCCGTTTGAGGCGGTGCTGGCCTCGGTCGATGAGTCAGAGCAGGAAGCGGCCTTTCATTTCTTCAACCACTTTTATGAGATGGGTATGTTTACGCCGGATCGTTATTTTGCGGGTGAAGTGCTGGATGTGCAGCCCGCCGACGATCATCTGACAGGACCGTTAGCCGTCCATCTGGAAGTCATCGCAGCCTGCAATTTGACGTGTACGCACTGTTTCGCGGGTGAATTGCCGCGCCGCGAAGATTGCCTGACACTGCGCGAGATTGACGGCCTGTTTGCGGATATGATGGGCATGGGCAGTTTCCGGCTGGGCTTAACGGGCGGCGAACCGCTCATGCGCAAGGACCTTTTCGACATCATCGACATGGCTCTCGGACACGGCCTGCATCCCTGCCTGACCACCAACGCCCTGCTCATCACCGACGACATCGCCCGTGAATTCGGCAAACGGGACATGGTATGGCTTAATGTCAGCCTCGAAGGGGCCACCGCTGCCACCAATGACCGGGTGCGTGGCAAAGGCACATTTGACCGTGTTATCGAAAAGCTCAAGATTCTGGCCGAACACACGCGCTTTACACTGGCTTTCACCATCATGAGCACCAATGTTGATGAAGTGGTGCAATGTGCGGAATTAGCCCGCGACGTTGGGGCAGCGACGGCAGTATTTCGCCCGCTGTATCCGGTGGGAACGGCCCGCCAATTCCTCGATGAGTTGATGCCGACCTTTGAGCAGTACAACACCGCCCTCAATCTGCTGGCGGAACTCGAACTGGACATGAACACGATTGACCCTTTCAGCCCCCACATCCGCGAGGACACACGCGGCATTACGCACACCAATCATGGCTGCGGGGCGGGGAACTCGGTATGTTCGGTGTCGGTATCGGGGGATGTGAATCCGTGTAGTTTTCTCGGCGCAGATTTTGTGGCGGATAATATTCGCCAGCGCCCCCTCTCGGAAATCTGGCAGCACAGCCAACGCTTCCAGCACATCCGGACTCTGCCAGGTGGTACAGTCGATAGCTTTAGTGGGGGATGCCGGGCGCGGTCATTGATTTTGAACGGGGATGCCAACGCCCCCGATCCCTGGCTGGAAGCAAAGCAGCATTTGCAGGAACGCCAGCCCAATGTCACCTTCTATGATCCATTGATGGTGCTGGATGTAAATTCGACAGGATAGTGGCCTGGTTGGATGCCGAACAATTTTTCCTGTGATGATAGCGTCGCTTACAGCCCTGAACAAGCAGTGTCCGGTGCTCGAAATTCGGTCGATTCGTGCATTTTCCAGCCCTGCCAGATGTGTTACAATTATCCGCACACATGTTCGCAATTGCATGCCCACCTGTGTCTTTTCAGCGAATGCAAGCGGGTAGTCGGAAGGTCAACCACAAATGTCAAATGAAAAACGCCCTCTCCTGATCCTGATTGACGGTCACGCGGTGGCTTATCGCCAATACTTCGCCATGAAAGGTGATCGCTTCGTCACCGAATCCGGTGAGCCAACGAACGCCACATTTGGCTTTACACGGCTGCTGCTGGATATACTGGATGAAGCCCCGGATTATTTCGCCATCAGTTTTGATGCCGGGTTGAGCGGGCGCGAGGAACTCTTCCCCGATTACAAAATCCAGCGCGAAGAAATGCCCTCCGACCTTGACCTCCAGATCAAGCGCATCATGGAGGTGATTCAGGCGTTCAACATCCCGCTGCTCATGATTGAGGGCATGGAGGCCGACGACATCATCGGCACGATTGCGCGGCAGGCCGAAGAGCAGGGCTGCGAAGTCAAAATCATCACCGGCGACCGTGACATCCTGCAACTTATCACCGAGCATACGAAAGTCCTGCTCCAGCGCAATTTTAAAGAAGATAAATTGTACGGGCTGGAAGAATTTCGCGCCGATTACAACGGGCTGGAACCCATTCAACTAACCGAAATCAAGGCCCTGACCGGCGACGGCAGCGACAACATCCCCGGCGTGGAGAAAATCGGCCAGAAAACTGCCCCCGACCTCATCCAACAATACGGCTCTCTGGAAGGCATCTATGAAAATCTGGGCGACTTCAAGGGCAAGCGGCTTGAATATCTGACCCGCGACAAAGATCAGGCGTTTTTGAGCCGCGAGTTGACGACCATCAAGCGTGATCTGGACATCAATCTGCATCTGCACGACTGCATTACCCACGATTATGACCCGGCGGAAGTCATGAAGATATTCCGCGAACTTGAATTCCGTTCGCTGAGTAATCGCCTGCGTGAAATGCACAAGGATGACTTTGAAGAGGGCGATGTGATTGTCCTTGATGAAAATGCTGCCATTGAGATGGCAGTGGTAGTGATTGATGACAAGGAGAAACTCGCCAAACTGGTCGATGTCCTTGAGACAGCCGATTGGATAGCCTTTGATGTTGAAGCATCGGGCCTCGACAAGATGAGCATTAATCTGGTGGGGATTTCGCTGGCGGTGGATGGCAAGACGGGCTACTACATCCCGGTCGGGCATATCCCCCCCGGCGTTGAGTCGGATGGTGGCGTGCTGCCGGATGGCACGATTGTGGGCTATCAGGGGGAAGCTCGCCAGCGCAGTATGTTCGATGCACCGCCCACCGAAGACCCGCAGAGCGAAATCCAGCAGCTACCGCTCAAGACGGTGATTGAGGCCATCAAGCCTGCCCTGACCAACCCCGACATCCCCAAAATGGCCCATAACGCCACCTTTGATCTGGTGGTGATGCGGCGCTATGGCATCGATGTGACGCCGATTGCATTTGACACGATGATTGCAGAATGGCTGCGCCGCCCAGATTCGCGCAATCTGGGCTTGAAGAATCTGGTGTCCAACCGGCTCGGCAAGACCATGCAGGAAATTACCGAATTAATTGGGACCGGGCGCAAGCAAATCAGTTTTGCGCGAGTACCAATTGAGCAAGCCGCGCCCTATGCAACCGCCGATACGGCCATGCTGCACCGTCTGCGCCCCAATCTCGACGCGGAGTTTGATACAGACGCTATCCGGGCGTTGTATCGCGATGTGGAAATGCCGCTGGTCCCCATCGTGGCGGATATTGAGATGTGCGGGGTGCTGCTGGATGTACCCTATCTCAAAGAAATATCCGCCGAAATGGACCACCGCATCAGTGCATTGGAACAGGAAATCTATCTGGACAGCGGCTATGGCAAGTTTAACATCAACAGTTCGCAGCAGTTGAATGAAGTGCTGTTCGACAAATTGATGCTGCCCACGCGGGGCCTCACCAAAACGAAGAGCGGTCACTATTCGCTGACAGCACAGGTCCTTGACGAGATGGCGCAGGATAACCCGCACCCCATCCTCACCAAGATTCTGGAATACCGCCATCTCACCAAACTCAAGAGCACTTATATCGATGCGCTGCCCGCGCTGGTGAATAAATACACGGGGCGGGTGCACACCAACTACAACCAGACAGGTGCGGTCACCGGAAGGTTTTCATCATCGGACCCCAACCTGCAAAATATTCCCATCCGCACGGAAGAAGGCCGCCGCATCCGCAAAGCCTTTATCGCAAAGCCGGGCAGTGTGCTGCTGTCGGTGGACTATTCGCAGGTTGAACTGCGTATTCTGGCGCATGTCTCCGGCGACAAGGCACTGCAAGACGCCTTCCGTCAGGGGCTGGATATTCATACCAGTACCGCGGCGGCGGTTTACAAAGTGCCAATGGATGCCGTGTCGTTTGAACAGCGTAGTTTCGCCAAGTCGGTCAATTTTGGCCTGATGTATGGCATGGGTGCGTTTCGATTGGCGCGGGATTCGGGTCTGTCACGCGGGGAGGCCGAGGATTTCATCAGCGAATATTTCGCGCAATTCCCCGGAGTCAAGCGTTATCTGGACAACAGCATTGAACAGGCCAAAGCCACCGGCTATGTCGAGACGATATTCGGGCGTCGTCGCTATTTCCCGGAATTGATGAGTGATGCCACCGACCGGACCAGCGCCATCCGCCGTCAGGCCGCCGAACGGGAAGCAGTGAACATGCCGATTCAGGGTACTGCCGCCGATCTCCTCAAAATCGCGATGATCAATTTGCACCGCAACTTACTGGAAGAAGGCTATGAGGCATGTATGATGTTGCAGGTGCATGACGAACTGGTGCTGGAAGTGCCCGAACGTGAACTGCATGATGTGGTGCTGCTCGTCAAGGAAACGATGGAGAACGCGGGGGCGTTTGATGTGCCGCTGCGAGCCGACCCAAGCGTGGGGCATAACTGGTATGAGATGGAGGATGTGGAGTAAGGGTTTTGCGGCTACTGGCTGACCAATGTTTTATACGCGCCCCAACCTCCCATCCCCTCTGTCGCTAACGCGACATCTCCCCATAAATGGGGAGAAAGAAGAGGGAACGTATAGCGCCGAGAAACAGCCTCTTTTATCTAACGGTTTGGGGTATTTTTCCGGAGGACGTGCAACGGCACGTCCTTTATTGATGGTTAACAGAGTTGATCAACCAGTCGCTGGCTTGATCAACTCGTCATCATCCCTGCTGCCGCGTCTGAGCATGCGGCGGAGGTTGTTAACACCCATCAACAGGTAACCGAGCGCCAGATACTCGATGAGGCGCACGAGGATGACGTAGCCCATTCCAATCCGCTTTACGAGAGTCCCATTCTCATCAACGCAGGTAAATTCCTGGGTGATGTCGGTGCGTTCCGGCAGCGGATGGGTCACGTTGATGCCGCGATTGAGTTGGGTTCCATCGGGACACTGCCAGATGCCAATCGGTTGGTTGTAAATCGGGTTGCCGGGCTGATCAACTGCCATACCCATCAGCGCAAAAAAGCCGATAATCATGGCGTTGCCGATACTTGAGCCGGTGTTTCGTATCACAAAAAAGCCAATCACCAGAAAAATGATTGAGGCAAAACCGGGTATTGAGGCAAACCCGTAAAACAGGCCGATGATGGTGCCGATTAGCAGTGCAATTCCGCCCAAGAAAATGATTATCCAGCCAATCGACGGAATCTGTGATGCGCGAATTTTTAGCCTGTTCATAGATTTAGCTGCCTCCCTGCATGTGAATAACCATGAAGTATGAGGCCAATCTATTTTTCGCGCAAATCATCGGTGGTCTTCCGGCCCCCTGCGTGGTAAGCAGCAGGCCAGTTGTTCGCAATACGAGTAGAGCCAGTCCGTTTTAAA
Organism: Chloroflexota bacterium; assembly: GCA_022616515.1. Lineage (GTDB taxonomy): Bacteria > Chloroflexota > Anaerolineae > Aggregatilineales > J027 > JAKEEQ01. The sequence continues at coordinate 10,502 of JAKEEQ010000462.1, forward strand.
GTCATCAGCCAACTGTAGCCAACCCGCCGACTACCCAATCTACCCAGAATCGGCTACAATCCTCGCGCTTGAAAACATATATGAAGTGGTGACTATTGCTATCCTCCAATACGCTTGCAAAGTGGCTGCTGGCAGGCGTCATTTTTTTCACTGCTATGTGGCTTTATACAACAACCGCCACCCCCGGCCTGATTGTTGGCGGTGGTGTCGAGAGCGAATCGGCCCAGTTACAGCGTGTCGCTAACCGGCTCGGCATTGCTCACAGCACAGGCTATCCGCTGCATACGATGATTGGCTATGGGGCGGCGCGATTGGTGGACGTTTTTGAGGCGGACCCCTACACCTGGATTACCTACACATCGGCGGTTGCCAGTGGAATTGCGCTGGTGATGTTCTTCCTACTGCTGCTGGAAGTTGCCAGCCCGCCGGCGGCACTGGCAGGCACAGGCTTACTGATGGTCACCAACACTTTCTGGCATATCAGCACCATCACCGAAACACAGGCCCTGCATGCGGTGAGCGTATTGGGGCTGTGGTGGCTGACCATCCTCCACCTCAAAAACCCGAAACGATTTGCGCCGCTGGTGGGCATTGCGCTGCTGGCAGGCATCGGCTTGGCTAATCATCGGACCAGTTTGTTCAGTATTGGGGCGGTGGGACTGGCAGTGCTCCTTAGCGGAGCATGGTTGAAGTGGTCATGGCGACAATGGCTGATTCTGGCGGTGGTGTTCATCCTGCCTGTGCTGTCCTATGGCTATCTGTACTGGCGGGCGGATGATCCCAACGTCGTCTTCAGTACACGCATCACGTGGTTTCCTGCCGAACTCGATAATGCTGACGTAACCGGCATCATACGCGGGACGCTGCAAAGCGGCGAAGGGCTGGAGGGCAATCTGGTTTTGCCGGAAGATGATGCGCCGCAACGCTGGGAATTTGTGCTCAAGAAGCTGGACAATGAACTCTCACGACCCGGTCTATTGCTGGGCGTGGCGGGATTGGGGCTGTTGTCATGGCGCTGCTGGCGGCTGGTGATAGTATTTACAATTTATTTCGTGGCATGGCTCCTCTTTCTGATGAGCTGGCGGCTCGATTGGAAAGCAGTGATATATTATCACTCCGTGATTGCCGTGCTGGTCGTGGGATTGGCGGTGCTGGCATCATTCCCGCTGTATGTCCGCCGTATCCCAAATTCGCGCCTGCTGATGGCAGTCCTCGCTCTGCCGCTGTTTGGTGTTGCGCTGGATACTTACTTTGACAATCGACCGCTCGAAGATCGCAGTGATGACCGGCGCGGCATAGAAATTTATGATGAACTGGCTTATCTGTGCGACGATGGCTTGATATATCTTTTCACAGGTGGCTGGATGCCGGATACATTTATTACGCTCGAATATATTGATGACTCTGGCTGTCGTGATGTCTGGCCGCAGGATACGCTAAATGCGCAGGATGTGGCAGATGCAGCGTTCCGGGGAGAGCGGGCGGTGTATATCAGTCCCGCGCTGCGTGGATTTTTTGGCCTGTACAGCCAATCCACCTTTTTCCGCGACCGGAATCTAGCTTTTTCCGGGACGGAGTCGCCGCTGTTTTTTGAACTGCGACCCTATGCTGATCCGCAGCTACGCGAAGAAGCCGACGCCGCAACGATTGTTGATGTGAAGATTACCCCGGAAGTCAATCTATATAGCTATGACGCAGAATTTCAGGATGACCGGCTGGCACTGACGTTGTTCTGGCAGGCGACCGAAGCGCCCTCCAATGCCTATGCTGTCTTTGCCCATCTGCGCGATTACGGTGACGCCTGTGAGGAAAGCACTCTGCGCGGCCTGATTGCACAGGATGATTCATCGGGTACGGTGCGCAACATCCATCCGACGAACTGGTGGCAGGACGGGGAAATCATCAAGGATACTTATTTTATTCCGTGGGACGAAGATAAGTTGCCGGATGGCGCAGCGACAGTTATTGGGATGACATTAAATGGTGAGCGTGTCGGGGAATATTGTGTGCCTGTTGCGGAAATAACGGATTAAATTCCCTGTATCAAATCATCAATGCTGAAACGATATAATTTCGTGCCGTCTAAAATGAGCATGACATCGCCACGTGCAACAATCAATTTCTTATAGGGATTGATCTTGTCACCATCCGTGGAAATAAGTTGCACCTGAGATAGTTGTATTAGCTGATTCTTCGCGCCGAATTCAAAGAGATGCAGGTAGCCTGTCTCATCAGAACCATCGGGAAATAGCACTAAATCATGATTCACGGCAAAGGCATGTGCATAATATATCGGGCTGCGCCAGAATTCGCGGGTGAGGACATTTACCAGCGGGAATTCTGTGAAGGTACAGCACCAAACCACATTTTCTGAAACGACATTCAGCGCATAACAATCTGCCATTGCCGTTTCACCGAGTGGACTCAGGAAGCGGTGCGGGATATTGCCTTCAGGATCATATCTTATGAGACAGGTCTGTGCCCAACCCAGCGCTCCCTCATCAAAATAACTAACCCAGATGCTTCCATCCAACGTTGTTTGCACATCCTCAATGCCATCACCCAATATCATATCTTTGACAACATTTCCGTCATGATCGTAGACTTGTGCATTAGGTTCATCGTGTTGACGCGAACAGACCAGCAGCAGCTTGCCATCAGGAAGCGTCTGGAAGTTGTTGAAATTGTGGAGTTGTGGCGGAATTGCGTAAGTAATGCCGTAGGTCAGGTCATAGATTTGATAGGCTGTGGGTATGCGATGCTGTGTGAAGCCCTGTGTTGTACTATTTTGATACTTTGAATGTGGCGGCAGCGGGTCACAGGTCATCAAGAAAACCGAACCTGCCGGGTCAATATTGATGGATTTTAGTTTCTGGTTCTCAAGAAATGGCTCAATGTCCATCCAGGGAGTAATTGGTATTTTGATCAGATCTGTCGACATTTTACCTCCGGTACTTATACGTCCGATAATCCCACATTTGCAGCACCGTGCCAATCAAGAATACCATACCTAACAACCCGTATCCCATGCCGGAAACCGTTGTGATGTCGTCACCATGAGCGGCGTAATCCATCGCGAGCAGCGCACACGCAAACAGCCCTAATGATGCGTTGGCAATGGTCAGGAGGGCGATTCGACGTACATATCTATCCCGGCTGACGCTTTCAAATTTGCCGATAAACGGTAAGCCTCTTTCAAACTGCTCACGCCGTCTCTGCCATTGGGTTTTGGCAGGGTCATAATCCGATTTGAAGCGTGTGATTTCGCCGCGCAACAGGATTTGAAGGCCGCGTACCAGATAAAGACCAACAATCACAAACATCATGCCAATGATTGGAACCATTCTGCCCCTCCTACTTATATCTACATTACGCAAAATGTGAAATATGAAAGAACCTTCCTGTGGTGCGACAGTGATGGCACTCCTCCCCCTTTGTCCTTCGGACATTTCCCCCATTCGTGGGGGAACTTTTAGGCGGGCCGCGCGGCGCTATCAGTTCCCTCTCCATTTATGGGGAGGGTTAGGGAGGGGAGAAAATGCTCACTTTCCGCCATGCAATTCACAGTTTGCGTACATTATAAGTGGTTACTTCGCGGCTTTGGAACATCCCAAATTTCAGGGGAGTTTGATACTTACAACGCCAAATGAAATGCCGCACTCTCATCCACTGCCGCTCAAGTAGCGTGGTTTTCCCGTGCTAATCTGGTAATATGGACTTTACACACAAGATAGGAACTATAACCAGTGGACGAAATATTGAAAATAACTGTTATTGGGGCTGGACATGGTGGCAAGGCAATGGCTGCTGACCTCGCTGCTCGTGGCTTTCATGTTCGGCTTTACAACCGTACCCCTGTTAATATTGACGTGATTGCAGTACGCGGCGGTATCGAACTCACTTATGAGGATGGGCATTCGTGCTTTGGGCGTCTGGCATTTGCCACCAACGACATCGCCAGAGCACTGGATGGAGCACACTTGATAATGGTCGTTATTCCCGCTTCAGGTCATACGGACATTGCGACAACGTGTGCACCTTATTTGCGGGATGGGCAGGTCGTTGTACTCCATCCGGGCCGGACGGGCGGTGCATTAGAATTTCGTCAGGTGCTCCAGCAGACGGGCTGCCGGGCCGACATTACCATTGCTGAAGCGGAAACCTTTCTGTTTGCCAGTCGCAGTGTCGGACCAGCAGAAGCAAAGATCTTCCGCCATAAGAACAGTTTACCCGTCGCGGCACTGCCAGCATCACGTACTCAAACCGTCCTTGATTACCTGAGCGAGATTTACCCCCAATTTATCAGTGCCCCTAACGTACTCTATACCAGTTTGAATAATATGGGAGCGGTTTTTCATCCAGCACTGATGCTGCTTAATGCTGGCTGGATCGAAACCACTCAGGGCGATTTTCAGTTCTATATGGAGGGGGTAACCCCTGCTACCGCGTCTATTTTAGACCGGCTGGACCGGGAACGTGTAACGGTGGCGACAGCAATGGGTATCAAGGCTCAATCGGCGCTTGATTGGCTGGCCCGTGCCTACTCTGCACACGGGGACACCCTTTACGAAGCAATGCACGCTAATCCCGGATACAAAGGCATCAATGCCCCAGTATCACTGCGACATCGCTACCTGTTCGAAGATGTACCTTACAGTCTGGTTCCAATTGCGGAACTGGGAAGACGCTTCGGGGTGGATGTACACGGTATTGAAGCTTTAATCCAACTGGCGTGTATCATGCACGGCACGGATTACCGGCATCGCGGACGTACCTTGAGCCGCATGGGATTGGAAGGGCTTTCGATTGAGGAGATTATCCAGATGGTAGAAACGGACGTTCCGCGAGTTTAAATGGGAGATTAACGGACGATGCAAAGTCGTATTAAAGTGCTGGCAGGCAGTCTGGGAGATTGTGTTCATGTTGCCGGGGTTGCACGCTTTCTCGCAATTGCCGACGAGATGGGGTGTGAAACCTACTTCACTGGACCAGCTACTGATTTAGAAACCTTTGTTGACGCAGCCGTCAGAATGAAGCCGGATGTCATTGGCATCAGTTACCGTTTGACGCCCGAAAACGCACAGATTCTGTTAAAGGAATTGGGCGACATGTTGGCAGCGGCAGGTGTTTCAGGCAAAGCACAGATATTTTTTGGGGGAACACCTCCTGTCGTGGAAGTTGCCCGTCAATTTGACTACATAGATCGCGTTTTCTCCGGTGAAGAGGCAGTCCACGACATTCAAAACGCCCTACGATCAATTGGCGCGGACTCGGAAGTGACCGGGGAATATTTTCCTCAACAAGCCGTTGAGCGTATTCAATGGAAAGCTCCTTACCCGATTTTGAGGCATCATTTTGGTATTCCTGCCCGGACCATCCAGCCAACCGTAGATGGGATACGGCAGATTGCTGAAGCGAAAGTGCTGGATGTGATCTCATTAGGAGCCGATCAAGATGCGCAGGAACATTTCTTTCATCCAACGCGACAAAGTCTCCGCAGTAAAGGGGCCGGGGGGGTTCCCTTTCGTACCGAAGATGATTTAATCCAACTCTACGAAGCCAGCCGTCACGGGAACTATCCGCTCCTGCGTTCATATTCCGGCACGGCTGATCATATCCAGTATGCTGAGATGCTGGTCCGCACTATTAAGAATGCCTGGTGTGCCACCTCACTTTTCTGGTTTAATGCTATGGATGGACGGGGACCCTCGCCGCTTGAAACGTCCATCCGTGAGCATCAGGACCTGATGCGCTGGCATGGTGAGCGCAACATCCCGATAGAAGGCAACGAATCCTATCATTGGGGGATGCGTGATGCCCCGGATACGGTGGTTTGTGCAGCGGCCTATCTTTATGCCTATAATGCGAAGCACTTTGGAGTCAGAGATTATATTCTGACATATATGTTTCAGAGTCCGCCACACCTGTCTAACGCGATGGATTTAGCACGATGTCTGGCAGTGCTCGAACTGTCCCGTGCTCTGCAAGATGATCGCTTCCGTATCTGGGTGCAAACACGCACTGGACTACTCAGTCATCCAGTGGATATGCGACGGGCCAGAGCGCACCTTGCCGGGAGCACCATGTTGCAAATGGCAGTTCGCCCTGACATCATTCATATCGTGGGACATACCGAGGCAAATCATGCTGCCACCGCTGAGGAGGTCATTGAGGGTGCGGTCATGGTGCAAGAAGTCATTGAAACGGCTCTGCGCGGCAATCCTGATATGACGGCTGACCCGCAGATTCAGCAGCGCAAAGAACAACTCATTGGTGAGACCCTGCTCCTCATTGATGCCATTCGTCATCTGGATACGGCAGCAGCAGACCCTCTCATTGACCCATCGGTTCTGGCAAAAGCGGTTGCGGTTGGCTTGATGGATGCCCCCCAGCTTATCAATAATCCCTTTGCATTGGGTAGGGTAAAAACACAGAGCCGGGCAGGTGCTATGGTTGCCGTAGACGAGAACCGCCAACCTATCCCGGAAGCAGTGCGTATACAATCGCTTCTAGACGATGTTGCACAGCACTGAATGACCATCCGGGAATCAAAAAAGGAATGCCACACGGGCACTCCCTTTCATCTCAATCGCGAAATGTGTTGTTAATCAGCCGCACCTGATTCGGGCAGGCCACCGGGCAGAGCCGATGTGCCAGACTCGTGGGTACGCTCCGGTACGCCACCGGGGAACCACGTCCACTTGCCAAACAGCGAGGCCAGTGCCGGGTCCAGTATGGTACGCACGATGAACGTATCAATCAGGATACCGATGCTGACAGCAAAGCCAATCTGAGCCAGCCCTACGATTTCCCCGGCCATCATTGCACCAAATGTGCCTGCCACAATCACGCCAGCCGAGGTAATGATAGAACCCGTCGACTCAACAGCATGATGAATGCCATCGTGAACACCAAAGCGTGCCACTTCTTCCTTGATACGCCCAAACAGGAAGATGCTGTAATCGATACCCAGCGCAACGAGGAAGACAAACATAAAGAAGGGCACCCACCATGTTAATTCATCACGATCCCACAGGATACCTGAAACCAGACTGGTAATGCCTAGTGTGGTTGTATAGCTCAGTAGAATCGTGGCGATAAGATAGGTTGGGGCGACAATGCTGCGCAGCATAACCAGCAGCACAATAAAAATCCCGACCAGAACCAGGCCGAAAGTCAACTGCGTATCCTCGGCGAGGATGTCGCGGATGTCGGTGTTATTCGCCGTTGCACCTGCCACACCATATTCACTCGAATAGTCAGCGAAGACGTCATTCAGATCGTTGACCGTATCCATTGCCACCTGACTGTAGGGCGCGGTATCCAGTATCACCTCAAAGCGGGCTGCACTGCCGTTTACATAACCACCAAGCAGACCGATAATGGCCTCACCACCGAAGGCATTGGCGACGGCAGGCGGTAGTTCCGTTAGCGAAATGTGTACCGGCGGTGCAACCTGAGCCAGTGCAAGGATATTGTCGGGTGTTGGTTCGGTTTGAATAGCAGCGAATTCAGCCGTCTGTGTGATGTCGGGGACGACGGTTGCCAGCAAGGCGAAGTAGTCCGGTAGTTGGGCAGTCAATGCCTGCGCAAATTCAAGCTGTTCAGCGGTGGGTTCAACATCCGGGTTGGGCTGCATAAGGGTGCCCAGCGCGAACAACTGTGTATCAATGCGGGTGAGGTTGGTGGTCTGTTGGTGATTGACACCGAGCGGCTGCGTGGCGCTGCGTACATCGGTCACCGCTTCAATCGCTAGAATATCAGCGGTAATTTGCTCGATCTCACCGAACGCCATGTCATTTTCCAGAACGACCACCGAGTTTACCGGCTGCATTTCGCCGGGTCCGATATGATCTTCCAGCACACGGAAGCCTTCAACCGCTTCGGCATCGTCCGGCAGGTCGGTCAGGAAGTCAAAGCTGGTGTCACGACCAAACCCATAAATAGCGAAGGGGGACATCATCAGGGTGATGACGATAATGGTCAATAGTGGGCGCGAACTCACCAATTGTGATGTGCGGCGATAGAGTGCGCCGGTGGGGCGCTGTTTGGCACGGGCGGGCCAGAAGGTGCGCTGCCCCAGCAAACTGAGCAGGGCCGGAGTCAGAGTCAGACCAGCCAGCAGACTCGTGATTACACCAATCGCCAGTGTGGGGCCGGTTGAATTGAACAGGCCAAGCTGGGCCGCTGACAGCGCGAGGAAGCCAGTAGTTACAGTGCCCGCACTGCTGGTGATGGTTTCGCCGACGTGACGCACGGTGCTGCGCACTGCCGGGCGAACCTCGTCACGATTCGCCAGTTCTTCGCGGAAGCGGCTAATCAAGAACAAACAGTAATCCGTACCCGCCCCGTACATCACCACAATTAAGAGCATGGTCGCGGTACCCGACACGGTTAAGGTGCTTTCCGCCAGAAAGGCCACGATGCCCCGCGCAATCAAGAAGGCAATCGTCACGACCGTTAAAGGTATGAACGGACTGACAGGTGAACGATAAATCAGCAGCAGCATGACAATCACCAGCGCAATGGTCACAAAGATAGTGCGGTCTACGCTGGTGGTGATGGATTCGTTGAACTGGGTGAAGATAGCTGAACTACCCGTGCGGTAGGTCGTCAGGCCCGCCGGTGTATCATCCAGATATTTTTCAAGTTCATGATAGATGTCGGCTTGCTGATCGGAGTCGGATGTACTCAGACTGACGACTACCATCGCCACCTGACCATCCGGTGAGGTCAGAGCGCCCGCCAGTTCAGGGCTAAACGTTGGCGACTGGACACTCTGGATGTATTCGAGGCTTTCATCCTGCATCACGGCGAGGCTGAAGGCATTGATGAAGGCGGCGTTATCTTCGGACAGGACCTGCCCTTCGGTAGCTGCGTCGAAAACGACCACGATATTGCCCGGACTCACTTGCTGTGGGAAATAGGTTTCAACAAGTTCCTGCCCCACCTGTGAGGGCGAGTCGCCGGGCAGAAAATCGCCCTGATCGTTACTGATAACATCGTCAAGATTGGGTGCGAGCAGCGTAACCAGCACGGCGAGGCTTACCCATCCAACAATCAGGTAAACACGATAGCGGTCGGCGAATTGGCTGATGAATTTGAACAAGGTTCATACACTTTCTGTGCTATTATAGAAACATAGGCATGCGTCAGGGGCCGTTAGATCCCGGCAAAGATATTGCGGCACTCTGACAATGGCTTACACACTTTGGGGTTGCTCGTCATGGGCAACCCTATTCTGTTTTCACCCCATCACCTGTCGATCCCGGCAAGGTTTTACAGATGATGCGGCGTTGTACTCCTTACGGTGATTTTGCTACATGACTCAATCTACCTCACGAGCCTGTCCCTCCCCCAGAACACTGAGTATTTCCTGCGATTTTTCATAGTTAATGTCCATACTGTCGAACATTACCGAGGTACACATGGCGGCCATTTGTTGGGTACTGTACTGGCCGGGATGATTGACATACCACGACATCATGGAATGGATGACGCCCGCAATGGCTTGCGCAAGAATCTCCGGGGCAACTGGTGCATTGGGATACCAGTTGCAGTTCATTTGGAAATTGTCAAACCATGCCCGGGCAGTAAATTGTAAGGTCAACTCGCGGATGCGGTACGAGCCGCCATCACCAAAGATTACCTGCATTAAATCGGGCTTGCTGGCAGCATACTCGAAGATTTGCCAGACGATGTACTGGAACATATCACGCATCTCACCAATCTGGCGATGTTTCTCTTCACTTTCTTCAATTTGCTGGCGCAGTTCCTCAAAACTCCGTAATGCAAGTGCCTCAATCACGGCCTGCTTATCATCAAAGTGCAGGTAAAACGTCCGCTTGCTGACATCGGCTGCTTCTGTGATGTCCAGCACCGTAGCGTCTTGATAGCCAATCTCGCTGAATGCTTGCTCGGCGGCATCGAGGAGGCGCTGGCGGGTACGCATTTTACGGCGCGTGAGCCGGTCTTCTGGTGACATAATGGAGGTATCCGAATCGTTTACTTGTATCCTTACTGTGTAAAAGTATACACAGCGTATACTTTCTTTGCATTGATGTCAAGTTTTTCGTGAAAACTAGCCCCATACGTTGCCGTGAATCGGCATGTTCAAGGGAGGGACGCCCCGTTGGGACAGCATAATGCAACTTAAAAAAACGATCACACAACCCGGGAGTTGTGTGGTATAAGCCGCCCGCGTTTTGTCAGATGCACACGCCCAATAGCAACCAGCGGACACGGCACTGCCGTGTCCCTACGATTTGGTCTGGTGATGGGCTGTTATATGATTACATTCTTAAGGTGCATAATGCTATCCGTTTCTTTCATGACAGCCATTTCTGATCGTCTCCCCCATACAACAAAAGACGGATTGGTATTCGATTTTGTGACACCCGGAGAAAATCTCGTTGCTATGTCTCGCTGTCTTCCGTCAGATACCGGACAACGGTAGTCACGGTGTCGCCGTTGATTGGTGACCGCCAATCATTCCGCGAGGCTACAATCGCCCCGATTTCATCCATCAATTGCAGAGCCTGATCGGGATTGTAGAGAAACGGCAGCACATCATCGGCATGATCGAGAATGGCCTCAATTGCACTGTCCAGATATTTGACAGTGTGATGGGCTTCAAATTCGGCTTTGCGGGATAACAAAACAGTGCGGGTATCCTCTGTGGGAAGTGCTCCCACCATGACAACCGTGAAGTGGCGTTGGATGGCCGGGTCATCTTCCAGATGCGCTTCGTAGACGTCCAGCGGACACTCCTGAATGAGGCGAATGTCGGCGTGCATCAACATGCGCATAATGCCCAGCGCATCAAGGCCGCTCAGGATGGAGCGCGTCATACCGGGGATGTAGAGAATGTGCTGCGTGTGCACCAATTCGTTAATGACCTGCCGGAGCCGTTCCTCAACGTCGGCATACGTTTCTGCGCCGCCGACGAGGTCTTCATAACTGGCCTGCCAGAGGGTCGCATCGCGCCCTTCCCGGAGGAAGCGGTCAGCGAGGGCGTGAACGATGGTAGTTTTGCCCGTGCCGGGATAACCGGCCAGCAGCACTTTTTTGTGATAACGACGACTCAATGTCTGTTCAATGCGCTGCATATGATATACCCGGCCCGAAATAGTCGGCAGCGTCCAGTGGTGGGCACGGTGCGAGAGGTTGAGCGCAAGCGTGTTGAGCATTGATGATGGTTTTTGCTCGATGGTTGCCAGAACCTGTTCGTAAACTGCATCGGGGAACACGTCGAGGTGCATGAACAACTGGTAGGCCCCCCCTTCGAGAATACGTGACAGCGCCATTAATAGATGGTGGGGGTCAATGACAGGCGATTCCTGTTCGCGGGCCAGTTCGACCGTGACCTCAAGGGTGCGCTTGGTGCTCCGGGCCAGATCGAGATTCTCAGGTGGCTCCTCACTAGCAGGGAAGAGTTCAGCAAATGCGGTTTCGAGC
>JAKEEQ010000463.1 GCA_022616515.1 Chloroflexota bacterium
AAAAACGCCTGCGAAATCGCGCCTTCGTGTTCGGCATCCTGATGGATGTAGGTCTGGATGTTGTCGTAATATTCTTTGATGGGCTTGTGGGTGGTTTTGACGTAGGTTTCCATTGGGGAAGGCTTTCGTTTCAATAATCATTGGCTGTTAAAGGCAGGACGTGCCGTTGCACGTCCCTACACGAATCGCGAATAATCGTAGGGACGCCCAACGGGGCGTCCGCTGGTGAAGGCACCGGACTTTCTATCGCGTCAATTACAAGTGTTAATGAGTTTTATTTTAACCGTGCGGTTTGAAATTGACAACCAATCCGGACCGCAAAGCCATTTTCATTGCTGGCTTCAAAACGAGTGCCTTATGCAACTTGACAAAATAACTGGGTAATGGTGCGATAGCTGGCGGACGCCCAACGGGGCGTCCACTTGTATTGGATAAATCACATCTCACCCTTCAATACAACGGTTTGCTGCCCAATGGTTTGCCCCTCAAATTCAAGCGTCACGGTCTTGAACTTACCATAATCCGACTCTTCATCTGTGGCAAATCCCAGATCATTGACCAGTTCAATCGCCAGCGGTCTCAAATATGGCTCAGGTGGCAGTTCAATGTGCGGCAGTTCAAATAAAATATCGAGGTCCGCCGGGCGATCTTTTTTGCTGCTTTGAGGATCGTTACGATTGCGGCCCATGTCGATTTCGAGCCGCACAAATTCGGCCTTCAATGTCGATTCATCGAGCGGTGACCCCATACAGACTGCCAGATTGAGGAACTGATTATCACTCTGAAAGCCCTCCGGCGTGGTTTCGATGATGCGGCTGATAACCATAGAATCGGTCATATCCAGCAGTCGCCGCAGCACCCCAGCCACATTCTCCGCCGGACGGATGTTGCTGCCGATGCCGACGACATAGCGAGGCATAATGTGTCCTACGATGCAGCCTGGACGGTATTCACCGTAGCATCTGGAATAGTAATAGTTCCGGCGACACTCCAATTTTTAGTCATGACAGTGATGCTCTTGTATCGAATCTCGCCCCGAAAGTCCATGCGCCACGTAATGGTATCACCTTTGTCACCTTGCAGGGCTGGAATGTGATCAATCAATGGGAAGTCCGCGCCTATATACATATCGCCCGTTTGGCGATCCGGCAAATACTGGTCGCGGTCACCCTCGGCATGGTCCTTATAATCACGATGTCCATAGTGGTAACCTGCATTCCCTGCGCCCAGCGATGTGTCTCCATCCTCCTGCCAGCCTGCATGAAGTTTACCATCGGGCAGGTCCGAAAACTGTCCATCAAGATCAATGGTTTGTCCACTGCCCGCGTCAAACATCTCAACATGCCCTTTGATGAACTGGCGGTATTCGAGGTCTTCGATGTCAATTCCAGCCGGGTCAAACATCGCCAGAATTTCCATCCTCGCGGAAACAATACCCTCATTGGGATTGCTGGTGCTGCGATAAAAGGCGAGCGGTTCAACCACAGTTGCATCAAACTCTTTTACTGCACTGCGGCCCTGAGCTTCAATTCCTGCCAGTGTGGTTGCTGTCAGCAGGCTGCTGGTCAAAAAAACCGTTGAAGGTGGGGCGGCTGATTTTCAAGCAGTCGCTGAACAGCCTTGTTGCCGTAGGTGCGCTGCAAGGCGATTACATCATGCGGACTGCGGATGAAGTTTGATGGTAACAGGAGGTTTTGACCTGCCTCATCACGCTGTGAACTTTCCAGTTCATCTTCGGGTTGGGGGGCATGTTTGAATGTCATTGGCATATTTACTCAGGGCGGATAGGTGATATGCCAATTATTAACCAAATGCAGGATAGGCGCAACGTACGAGTGAGGATGTAAAGAATTGGGATAGAGTGCTACTATGGGCGTTGAATTTGCCACCACAACCTTATTTACCTCCACAGGAAACTGTTGATGCAAGACCAGACTTTACAATCCGTAATCGAAACTCTGTCCCAGGATGACAAAATCGGTGTCTTACTCGTGGCCCAGATGGGAGCCACGCCACAGGAAGTCCAACTCATCCTGCAAACCGCCGATTATGACGCGGAAACCTACACGATCACCACCGGCGACACGTTTATTATCCGCTGCATCGGCGTGGAGGATCACCGCATCAGCGTCGGGCTGTTTAATCGCCTCCTTGTCACCCACGAGCACCCGGTCCTATGGAATTATAACGAGGTTTTCCGGCAAATTTATTTCAAAGGCACGCCGGATAATATCGATGGCCTGATGCTGGAACTCAATCAACTCTACGGTCAGCATTACGGCGAGGTGCGCAATCTGGCACAGGACATCAACCGCATGGCCCCACTCGAAACGATTCTTAAGCGTGGCAATGGCTTGCTGGGCGAGATGGCCCGCCCGATGGCGGAAAAGGTCAAGGCGTTATTTGAGCGGCAAGGGCTGGAGGTCAATTTGCTGCCGTCTGAGCAGGAAGACCCGCCCTTCAACCATGTGCTGCTGGTGATGGACGATTCGTTTGTCATTGCACAGTTATTCAGCGCCGACCCTGTTGAGGGACGCGGCGGGCAGTCGTCGTAGCCAAACAGGAAGCGCAATATGCTGCACAGCACCCTGATTGCCGATGATAAAAATGTGGTTTATACCAAGAAATATTGTTTGGGAAAGCTTTTGTTCAGGCCGTGTAGAGCATCTCCCCCGTTTGAAGTTGATAGGCGGACAGTTTTCAAAAGACGCTGATATAGGCATAGAATCTTGACATTTTAAGTGACGACTGCTCAGGATGTTTCAATTTAACGGCGACGGGAACGACCACCAAAACAATTGAAGTCAGGTTCGCTGTTGCCATCATACCGCATGCTGATCTTAAAATTGCCAGTGACTTGCAATCCATCAGTGAACTCCGCTTCGAAAGAGCCTTCAAGTGAGCTATCATAGGTTCTTCTAAACTGTTTGATCGTAATTGTTCCTCGGAGCAAATCACTTTCGTCGTATGTTATAGAACCGCGTTCATAGCGCCCAATGGCTTCCAGACGTAGCCCAATGATATAATTTGTAAGTGCATCGGCTTCCGTTGCAAGATCATGTGTGCCCGCTGAAGTCTTGTCAGGCAAATACAATGAAACAGAGTGTTCATGCGTAAAATAAACAATTGTGGAGTATGAATCAGGATCAGATGGGTCGCAAAAAACAATATATGCACTATCACTGGAACGCTCATCCCGAATTCCAGTGAATGCCACGCTAAATTCACTTTTGGGATAAGCCAGATACCACCACACTATAAGACAACCTGCCAATAGGACAAGAAATCCTGCAAGGATAATTGCAAGGCCAATTGCACTCAGAACAAACTTTAGAAAACAACCACCATATCTAGGTCCGGCATATTCCATAACCGCTATCCAGCATTACTTGCGCAGATTATAGCAAAAATGTGTTTGGTGGCGGCTGTCTGTAAGGTTATTGCCGGGTACTGTCTTCTATGACGCATCCCCGCTACTTCACCGCCCGGATACACAGAAAGCCCGGCATATGCATCAATTCTTCGTAATCTTCGGGGTCGGCCTTCTTGAAGTCCTCGGTAGGCAGCGGCTCCAGAACGTAATCCAGTCGAAAACCCGTATCAGTTAACGGATTGAGCACTTCACTCAGTGGGCGGCGATACCACTTCACTCAGCCAGGACTTGCCGCGCCGCGGTCGCTTGCTTTGCGGCGCACAAACCCTACTACGGTTCGCCTCCACGAACCGTAAGGCGGCGTTGATCTGACGGATTTGTTCCTCGACGGAGATCCGGCACTCCGATGTAATATCGAGATCCCGGTCCTCGAACACGTTCCTTCGCGGGTGCTTCTGTTGCCAAGTCGCAACCGTCTCATCGCGCTCCCACAGAAGCTCGATGATCTGCGGTTTGAACAGCGTCAACATCGCGGTGATCCAGCGGTTAACTGGCCACGAGGGTCGCGCGTGATCGATCTTGAACAGGTCGATCAACGCGGAAACGCCCTCCGCCTTGTACCAGGTGTCCCCACATACCCAGCGATTGGTCGTGAACAGTCCGATCGGATACCCGTGAGAGTCCATCGAGATCGCCACGATATGGCTGAGGGCACCACTGTCGTCCTCGGGTGGGATGAAGTCTGGTGCCGGCGCCGGCTTTATCCAGGTGGGCATGCCCTTGGAGCGGAGGTAGGTGTGGAAGTGGCCATGCTCGCCCTTTCGGTGCGAGTGATAGTAGTATTGGGAGTGGCTGTCCCAATCGTAGACATCCCCGGCTGGATAGTGATTGAGCTCATAGAACACGCCGCCATCCCTCAAGACATCGCCAACGACGTTATCGCCTGACTTGCTCAGCACGCGATAGCACTGGGTGATTTCGGCGCCGGCGGCCGCCATTGCCGTCAGTTCGTCAACCGAGGAGCTCGTCAGATCAACCATAGCGCGTCACCTCATGCGCCTCGCGGCGTCGACTCGATCGACATCCGCGCCGCCACTCGAAGGCAGATTGTTCCGCGTGCACAGGGCGACCGAAATTCACTTGACATCAAATTGCGGTGATCGACAGGGCGACGTCGGCAACGCTCCACGACACGAGCTTGAACACGAACGCGGCTCGGCGCGTTTCTATCAGTTCCTTGGTGCGCGAAATGGGTGCTGTCGGGTGCGCCGGTGCTCCCAAGAAGCAGCCCAACGCTGTTCAAGCTCAGCGGGTGGTGCGGGTGACGCCTCGAAGAGGCGACCAGCTTGCCGCCCGCGAAGTCGTTTCGCTGCCCTCTTTGAGCCAGCCGACCGGCAGTCAGCTTCGGATAACGGCGCCACCATTGTGCTGCCCAATCCGATCCCGGGCCGGGCCGGAATCGGATCGGGCGAA
>JAKEEQ010000464.1 GCA_022616515.1 Chloroflexota bacterium
GCCATGCCGGATCATAGGCCGCATAGGGTACGCCCGGATATGAATCCCGCTGGAGGTGTGGAATCGGGGAGAGAGGATGATTTTTGAATAAATCGTCGCGCTGCTTACGCCAGTTTTCGGCTGCCAGAGCGGGGTCAATGGCGCTTCGAACCCCAGCATAATGAGCGGCAACGGTACGTCGATAGTGGGCCAGCGCCAGATAATCCACAGGCAAATCCTCACATTTTTACAAGATTCTTCTCACCTAAAGCAAATTTTATCGTATCATTATGGAAAGGGGTGTCTGAAAAGGAGATAGACAACCGCCCACCTCCCCTTTGTGTGCATCTCCTTCAATCAAAGTGGATTTAGTGCCAAAGGAGTCCATCATGCCACACCAACTTAGTTTTTATATCCTTTCGACGCGCCAGCAGGTTGATCTCGAACTCAAGCGTAAAACCGTACTGGGGCGTGTTTCTGAGGAGGAGCTTGATGTCAAGAATATTGACCTCAGTCCCTTCCTCGCCTACCAACTCGGCGTATCACGCCGACACCTGATGCTCGTTCCAGAGGATGATCGAATCCTCGCCTTCGATTTATCCAGCCGCAACGGGTCGTACATTAATGGCGAACAATTGTCGCCGCGCACGGGTTTTCCGCTGAAGGATGGGGACGAACTGCGCCTCGGTTCGCTCGAAATCCGTGTATATATTGACCGCGACGTGCCATACAAGGATATGCAGACGCGGCCTCTGGTGGATGTGAAGGAAGTCGAAAAGCTTATCCCCAAAAAGCCCGATGGCATTTCGATGCCTGTGCCCGACATCCGCGAAACATTGACAACTCATCAAGTAGATACCGAAGAGAAAACCTCGAATGGTCGGTAATAATATTCTTTCGTTCTGACTACCGCCCGGCACTCACCCCGTCGGGCGGCGTTTTTTTGTTAGCACCGCCAGTCATAAAATTCTCCTCATGAAATTCTAATGTTATTTTGAGAAAGATAAAGTATTCTAATTTTTATCAAATTCACCCCCTCCCATAGGGGGTGGGATAAAAGGAGGAGAAAATGTCTATGGATCACCCTCATCACGAACACCACGACCATCAGCAGGATACGCAACCACACGATCATGGGCACACCCATCACGCTGACCACACGGGACACGAGATCATGTTCCGCAACCGCTTCTGGGTGAGTCTGATCTTAACGATTCCCGTTTTGTTCTTCAGCCCAATGTTGCAGGAGTGGCTGGGCTTTGAAGCGCCAGAATTCACCGGAAGTTGGCTGATTGGCCCGGCATTTGCCATCGTTATTTTCATCTATGGTGGCCTGCCATTCCTGCAAATGGCGGTTCCCGAAGTCAACAATCGCGAACCGGGCATGATGACGCTTATCTCAATGGCAATCAGCGTCGCGTTTGTTTACAGCGTTGCCGCCCTGTTCTTTGACCCGGAAAGCGGTTTCTTCTGGGAGATGGCGACCCTGATTGACATCATGCTGCTGGGCCACTGGTTTGAGATGCGCAGTGTCCGGCAGGCGTCGGGAGCACTCAACGAACTGGCTAAACTGATGCCGGATACCGCCGAGCGGATTCTCGACGACGGCGAGACTGAAACCGTGCAGGTTTCCGCATTAACAAAGGGTGATCGCATACTGGTCAGACCGGGCGCGAGTGTCCCGGCTGATGGCGTTATCCGCGAAGGGACGTCACGGGTGAATGAGGCCATGATTACGGGCGAATCGTTGCCTGCCAAAAAGTCGCCGGGTGACAGCGTAATTGGCGGCACAATCAATGGCGATGGCAGCCTGCGCGTTGAGGTCACGGCAACAGGTGATGAAACCGCGCTGGCAGGCATCATGCGGCTGGTAAATGAAGCGCAGTCCAGCAAATCGCAAACGCAATTACTGGCCGATAAGGCCGCTGGCTGGCTGTTTTATATCGCCCTCGTCGCAGCAGCAATAACCGCCGTCGCGTGGCTCATCGGCGTCGGCTTTGATGTGGAAGTCATCAAACGGGTCGTGACCGTTCTGGTGATTGCCTGTCCACATGCGCTTGGGCTGGCAATTCCACTGGTCGTCGCCATCAGCACGTCACTGGCGGCCCGTGAAGGCATTCTCATCCGTGACCGCCGTGCGCTGGAAAATGCCCGGCTGGTTGATGTTGTGGTCTTCGACAAAACCGGCACCCTGACCAAAGGCGAGTTTGGGGTGGTGGATATGCTGGGTGGCGATGAGATGCTGGCATTGGCGGCGGCTATTGAGGGCGACTCTGAACACACCATTGCGCGTGGCATCGTCACGGCAGCCAATGAGAAAAGCCTTGAGAGACCAGCCATCACAGATTTTGAAGCCATTCAGGGCCGGGGTGTCAAAGCGACCTACAACGGGCAAATCGTTTATGTCGGCGGGCCGCGTTTGCTTGAAGCGCTGAACATCGAACCACAGGGCGACTATGCAGCCTTTGCCGCCACGCAGGGTGATAGAGGCCGGGCGGTTGTCTACCTTGTGTTGGATGGTGAACTGCGGGCGGCCTTTGCACTGGCCGATGTTGTGCGGCAGGAAAGCAAAGAGGCGGTCAAGCGACTGCAATCGCTGGGTGTAGAAGTGGCGATGCTGACCGGGGATAGCAAAGATGTTGCACGGTCGGTCGCCGAAGAACTGGGTATCAGCACCTACTTCGCTGAAGTGCTGCCTGAACACAAGGACGAGAAAATTTCGGCACTAAAGCAGCAGGGCAAAACGGTGGCAATGGTCGGCGACGGCGTGAATGATGCCCCGGCCCTGACCCGTGCCGACATCGGCATTGCTATTGGCAGTGGTACGGATGTTGCCATCGAGTCGGCGGGCATCATTCTCGTGCAAAACAACCCGCTGGATGTGGTGAGCGTCATTGACCTCAGTGCCGCTAACTAC
>JAKEEQ010000465.1 GCA_022616515.1 Chloroflexota bacterium
GCCCAATCCTCGATAGGTCAATCCCGCACCATTAACGAGGATGAAGTTGGGTTATGGGGCCGGGGCGGGGTTCTTATCGCCCTCGTTGCCGATGGCATGGGTGGAGCGGCGGCTGGTGAAGAAGCAAGTCGTTATGTGAGAGAGGCTATTCAGGCCAGTTTCGCCGGAATTTCAAATGGCAGTGAAACCCTTGAGGAATTAACGGAAAGTGAAGTTGCTCGTCGTTTGCGCAGTGCCGTACTACTGGCTAATCACGCCATTATGGAGCGTATCCGCCGCGATGAAAGCGTCCGGGGAATGGGTACTACTGCTACGCTGGCCTTTGTGCGCGGTAATCGGGCTGTTCTGGCCCATGTGGGTGATAGCCGGGCCTATTTGATTAACGGGGACGGGATCACGCGCGTCACAGACGATCACAGTTTTGTCGAAGTCCTTGTTGCTTCGGGGCATATCACACGGCGTCAGGCAGCCATTCACCCGATGCGTAGCGTGTTGTATCGGGCGTTGGGACATACCTTGACTGAGGATATAGATATTTATAATCTCAGCCTGAAAGCGGGAGACCGGCTGATTCTTTGCTCCGATGGTCTTATCCGGCACATGCTCAATGAAGAAATATCTGTTATCGCTCTGCGCTCACAAGATCCATCAGAAATCACTTATGAGTTGGTCGAACTTGCCAACCAGCGTGGCGGAGAAGACAATATTAGCGTTGCCACCATTGTTGTAAAACACGATACAACGCCTGCTCCGATTGAAAAACTTATTCCTACCCCGTGTGAGATGCTGTACCTGAATGGCGATGAAGATAAAAGGCGTACCACCAAACAGGTCCCATCACTTGTGCTGGACGAAGACGAGGATTAGCCGAGTGGAGATGTTAAAAATAAGTCCACAGCTATGATGGCAACCGCTCCAAAAATTGACCCTAAAGTTAATATCAGACCCACTTCCAGACCCGTAGGTGTGTATTCCAGTGTTATCGTTACATCACCGGCAGGAAACTCTACCGCTTGAAATGCGAGGTTGGCGCGATAAATTGTCGCGGCCTGCCCATCAATGGTGGCAGTCCAGCCGGGATACCATGTGGTTGCCATGACCAGATAACCTCCACCATCAGCCTGGATACGATACCGTCGCTCGTTGGGGCGTTCGTAGATAACTTCAAGAGAGGCTTCATGGTAGAAAGGATAGGTTTGACCTGTCAAGTCGACTTCGTCTTGAATGACGACAGTATGTGCCGGATTCCATGCAGGTGATTGCAAAACGTCTTCAACTTCATCGTCCGTTTCAACAAAATTCACACCGCGGACAAGCCAGACGGTCTGCGGGGCCACCGGGGCAACAAATTGGCGATTATCGCCTATCCAGTTGTCAGGGCGAAGAGGCCCGTACACTTCACCAATGCCTGCCCCTTTCAGAATATTGTCCAGATTTCGATCACTTTGCTCAATAAGTTCGACATAGCGGCGGTGAATGGCTGGTTGAAGAGCATCAAAATTGTTAAAAGATGGCACACGATCCACCACGTTGAGGTTTGGCAACAGGGAGGTCCGAATATCGGCCCAGCGATCTTCTGCACGGCGGTAATCGGCCAGGTCAAAGTAGCGCTGGTTCCGAACTTGCTCCAGATAATCCTCGTACCAGAATAACCGACCCTGAGTGCGGGAAACACTTAAATCTCGCTCGTAGAAACTGCGTGGAACCGTAGGTATCAAGCCAGACGCCGCCCAACTCAAATCGACAACGATGAAGATCAGCAAAAGAACTTGCCAGCGGACCAAATAGGCCGGATTCGTTGGTGGCCGAGTGAGGAGATTAATAGCCACAATCAGAAGAATGAGCAAGGAGATAATGGCAATTACAAGCGGTTGAACAACCTGTTGCTCGACATCTGTCAGGAGCATAGTCATAACGGCGACAGCGAGGATTCCTACCAGAAATGCGATAACCCCTCGAAAGCGCTGCCGACTTTGTGGATTTAGCTGCCAATCGTGGATGCCAATGCCCGCCAGAATACACAGGGAAAACACTGACAGTACCAACCAACGCTCAGGGCCACGAAAGCCGTCAAAAGTGGGTACATGATCGTAAAGAATTGGGTAAATAAAGGTGTATTTGCCCATCGCTAAAATCGCACCTAAGATAGTCAGTGCTAGCCAGAACGGAACAGATTGAAATGTCTCCAATCTGGCTAGCACGCCGCGCTTTTTGATCCAGCCTCTGACCGCAAAATAAGCAAAGATGATGGGCAAGACACCAATATAGGGTGTGACGATGAAGTATGAATCATCTTTGGGTTGCAGATTATATGTCCCACTTCCCGGCACGCCAAAGACTTTAGGAGCCAGCACTTTCAGGAATTCCCAGGGTGCGAAAGACTCCGCAGTCAACGTCTCAAAATCAACACCCCCGGCCCGATGCGACTGAAACAGCAATTCCAATGTCAAGATCAGTTGGGTGCTTGCGATACCTGCTCCCAGCACCATGCCCAGTACTACAAGGAAAAATGCTGAAAGCTGTTCTCCACGACCAAACGGGCGCAAGATGAAAATAACGTACCACAGTGTATATAGCCCAATACCAATGTAGCTGTACCAGCTTGCCTGCAAATGACCTGCCAGCAGTTGGAATCCAGCAAATATGCCGAGCAGGCCCGCGAAACGCAGTTGGCGCGTGTCGATGACACCAGTCGTCGCCCAGAACAACCACGGCAACCATGCGATGGTATTGGCAAATGCAAAAGAGGATGTTTGCCCCATCAGATAAGTACTCAACGAGAATGACAACATGCTGACCGCACACCCCATTGGCGTGAATCCAAGCGTTTGTGTAAACAGCCAGATACCGGCAGCAGCCCACACAATATGCACAAGGGCTATCAGACTCATCGCTTGCCCATTGGGAAACGCAAAATGAAGCCAGTTTGGGGGATACAAGATGGCACTTTGATAGTTGGCGATCAGGGGAGTGCCACCACCTGAATACGGATTCCAGAATGGCAATCGCCCAAGACGCAACTCATCGAACGCGAATTGTCGCCAGGGAAAGAATTGAAGAGCCGGGCGTCCCCAATAAAAGACTTCACCTGTGAGAAGTCTTCCAAAAATGATCATCACTGCCAGAAATAGAATGATGAACGGAACCCAGACAGGCAAGTTACGGCGTTGCATGGGATTTAGCGGGGTTCTCTCAACACATAAAGGGTAACATCACCAAATTCAATTTCCAGGTTCGCAGCACTGGCAATATCTGCCCGACAGCGTGTACTCCCACGATCCTCAGAAAGCTGGACTTCTTGAGAACCCCACACGACATAATCAATGTCAAAGTCTAACGCCTCATCAAAAGGTAAATCGCAATTGCGCCCGGTGTAATATGCTTCAACTTTTTTCTCTAATGTGTCCGCAGGTACGCTTTCAAAGGGATGTCCGTAAACAACCCGCAGGTTGGTTTCGGCTGGTACCCAAAGACTGATATTGGGTGAGGCCAGAATAACCTCGCCTTCATTACCATTTTCATTGAGCCAAACATATAGTTCACGATAGTCCTCGCTGACAAGGAGGGCGTTGACCTCGCCCAGCTCTTCATTGATGATTGCTCCATAAATTGGAATGAGCATTGCAACCAGATTACTGGGAATAATCAACGCAAATATGATTACAATTGCCGCTGAGTAATATCGTGCCGGGATGTGATCGAACCAGAATTCCTCAATAGCCCGCACTGCAAAGTACACAATCGGGATAAATAAGCCAAGCAATAACCGCTGTGGCAAATTAAACGGAAGATAAATGAAAATAATATTGACGATCAGCCAGATAATCATGAACTGGTCGCCGTCGCGATTGAAGCGCCGAAGCCCATAGTAAATTCCCGGTGCCGCAATGATAAGCAGCAGACCATAGCCCAACACCAATTGAAACGGGTCAGGTACGCTGCTAACAAATTGTAAATTGTATTCACTTATGGTATCGTTAGTGGCAAGCATAAGCGTGTAGTAAACGAGCACAGGGAATACAGGTAGAAATACCATAGAGAACCACCGCAGTTCATGCCACGCAATTCGCTTCTTACGGTAACTGGTAACGAGGGTAAAAACAAATAGCGCACTCCCAAAAGCAATCATTGCGGTGGTTTGGACAATGACCAATAACGTTGCATAAATTAAGATTAATAGGCCGCTGTTATCAGCCGCGGGCAGTTCTTTGAAGCCGGGCCTGAAAACAATCATGTATTGTCCTGCCAGCAAGGCGAGCAGGGCGATACTCAACGGATATTGAGGATTGGTATATGCCGCGTAAAGGGGAAATGCCTCGGGGATGCCGAGGTCGGGTGTGATGGTCCGAAAGCCGAGTACAAGGATCAACCACCCCAACCCTGAACCCAAAATACAAAGAAAGAAAAATAAACGACGCGGACGCATCCGTCTCCA
This sequence comes from Chloroflexota bacterium, assembly GCA_022616515.1. Taxonomy (GTDB): domain Bacteria; phylum Chloroflexota; class Anaerolineae; order Aggregatilineales; family J027; genus JAKEEQ01. The sequence goes on from JAKEEQ010000465.1 coordinate 4,436, forward strand.
TATATTCGCGCCAAGCTGATAAAGCGATGCGAACATTAGGTAACTGGCTGCGAGTCGTGCAAGATGAAACACCACAATTTCTGAAAAACCGAAAGTTCGAGCGATATGTCCCAATAACACATAGAAGGGAAAAAAACCGGTAGGATCATGTTCTTCAGGGGTGTAACGCAACTGAATGATCCAATTTCCGTTGATACCATCACGTATTTTAGATAAAGATGAAGCGCCGTTTTGAACATCAGCAAGCAGCCCAAAAAAGTGGAAGTCACTCTGAGAGGCAATGATGGCCCAGACGAAGGGTATTAAGGTGATAATTGCAAACAGACCGCCCCAGAGGGTCACCCAGCGCCATTCGCTTTCAGACACATTATCACTGCGGAATAATGGTTGCATAAATTGATGTCCTTGCTAGTTTTTGGTTCGACTTTGCCCGTGTAGTATAATGGTCTACACACAAAAAGTGTACATTTTCCGCCACCAGGATGCCATATGCCAAGCTTACCCTCAGCTTTGTACACGGTGCAAAAATTAGAAATTGCCGTTGACAAGGCTCGTGCCCGCATCGAAACGATAGAAGAGCAGTTAGCTAACGACGAGGTTGTGGTTGCACGCCGAAATGCGTTAGATAAAATAATTAAGGACTACCATCATACACAGACAACCATAACAGATCTTGAGCTAGAAATAAGCAGTCTCGCGCAAAAGATTAAGGAAGTCAACGAACTGCTTTACAGCGGAAAACTTAAAAATCCCAAGGAATTAACCGAACGGCAAGAAGAGGTTGAATCACTTCAGCGGCGTCATAAAACACTCGAAAGCCGCTTGATGACAGTACTCACCGAGTCAGAAGAAAAAAACAAACAGCGTGAGGCTGCCGAAGAGGCTTTAAGCGAGGCGGTCACCAATCAAAAACAGGAAAATATTGACCTTATTGCCGAAAAGGAATCACTTCAAGAGCAAATCGCAGACAATCTTCGAAAACGAAAGTCTACCATGAAGTCAATTCCTGATAGGGAGTATAAAAATTATCGATTGCTTCGAAAGCGCAAAAATGGTCACGCTGTGGCTCCTCTAAAGGGAAATGCTTGTGGCCTGTGCGGTGTTAGCCAAACCACAAGTTCCGTACAGGATATACAAGAAGGCAAGAGCATTATTTACTGCGAAAACTGTGGACGAATACTTGCTAGCGTTTAAAGGGGAAAATCATGGGCTTTGATATACTGTCATTCCTTGGCGGATTTGGTTCGGGTGTTGCGGCAACAAGCGTGGCATACGGAGTCCGGCAATATCGCAAACGAGCACAGACCGAAGATACCCAGCTCAAGCAAATCAACCGTTCAATGAGACGCACCGCAGACCGGCGCTATTCAGATGATTTAATCAGTTACTTGCAGCATTATCATCTGGCCGGAGACAAAATCAACCTGACTGACATCCTCGTTGAACCGGCAGTACTGGCTGACATGCGCGAGTATGACTTTGACATGCGCGATCCCTCACCTCCTCTACAGACCAGCACCCGTGTCATTCCACGAATCCATGATTTTCCTGAAATTTATAGCTCATACAGTCTGGAACGTACCCGTATTCGAGAATTACTGACTGGTTCGCCCCATATTGCCGTGCTTGGTGTACCAGGAAGCGGCAAAAGCACCTTGCTTGCTGCTATCGGCCTGATGGCGCTTGATCAGGTAAGTTTTCACGACGTGGAGGAATTTGAGCCTGAAAATCTGGCGGACCTTGATGAAGATGAACGTGAAGAACTGGAAAATGCGTACCGCAAGACTCAGGAACGTACACGCAGCCAGTTAGCCGAAATCAAACTGGCAAAAATGCGTGAGGAGCTAAAAAATCCTCAACTTGAAAGTGTCGAGGTTGATGTTTTAGGCCCTGACATCAAGTCGTTCTTACCGGTCTTGTTCCACATTGGTTCCATTGAAATTGATATGAACCTTTACGGTATTCAAGTCGATCCTGCCGAACCCGTTATTCGGGCTTTTCAAGACTATGCAGGTGCGATCACCGCGCGAGTGGCTCCGGTGATGCTGTACCGCATGCTTGAACGCGGGCAGTGTATTGTTCTGATTGATGGCTTTGACGATCTATCGGATGCCGAACGGGCGCGGGTTTATCCATGGTTGCGCAGCTTTATGAAAACGTACGGTCACAATCGCGTGATCATCACTGGCCCGCATTCAGGCTATGATCCACTGGTGGAGATTGGCTTCCGGCCAGCTTTTATGGCCCCTATTCTGCAAAAAGATGTTTATAGATTGATTAAGAACTGGGTCAAAACGTGGTATGCCCTTCAGGGCCGTAGCATTTCTGAAGCGTCCGACCAGCAGGTTATTAACCGGATGCTGGAGGACAACCGTAACCGCACGGTTATGGAAATCACCATGAAAATCTATGGCGAACTCGTCAGCATCGAAGAAGTCCGGTCGCGCCGCGAATTGTACGAGTTATTTGTGCGCAAACACTCGCCTGAAGATGACGATACAATGATCATCCTGCGTGAAATTGCTAAGGTGAGGCTCGATAAGGAAGCTCCGCTTAAGCTAGAGCAACTGGTCGAGATTGCAACCTCGGCTACCCAGACTGCCGAAAACGAAGAAGGGAACCCCAACGCCGAGGCCATTATTCGAGCATTCATTGCCAATGGTTTGTTTGGGCGGCGGGCCGGTCAGACCTACGATTTGCGCCATCAACTGTTGACTGCCTATCTGGGGGGCGAAAGTCTCATTTATGACATGGAACACCGTCTCGCCGAAGTAGCCACACTTCCGGCCTGGAACCAGGCGCTTGGCTTTGCCGCATCGGAGGTGAACATGCTGCCTGCGGTGCGCGAAAAATTGGGCGGTGACACTGACCTACTGTACTCGAATCTCTTCGATATTGTCCGGTGGCTGCCTGATTCGGACCCCAATAGTCAGTGGCGGGGTGAGATTCTCAAACGCCTCTCGGCGGCAATGGTCGCGACAAGCCAATATGACACTATTCGTGAGCGAGCCACAGCGGCTCTGGTTGCATCACGTGACCCCAACATTCTGTTCATTTTGCGTCAGGGACTGCGCCACGCTAATCCAGTTGTTCGAAAACTGGCCTGTGTGGGGCTGGGTGCACTCGGTGCGGTCGATGCCGTCCGTGAGCTGCGGTCGATGATCGTCGATGACAAGCTGGATGTGCAAATGGCCGCCGCACAGGCACTGGGTGCGATTGGATCTGAAGCCGCCCTTGAGACAATGGTTCAGGGCCTGCTCGAAGGTGACGAAGGCTTGCGTCAGGCCATTGGTGAAGCTCTTGCCACCATTCCGGGTGAGGGACATGCAATCTTACGAGATGCTATCGAACATGACGATATGATGGTACGGCGAGCCGCGGTGTTTGGGTTGGCTAAACTTCAAACA
>JAKEEQ010000466.1 GCA_022616515.1 Chloroflexota bacterium
CGGCAGACATGGGCGGCTTTCATGGCGTAAAATTTGTGGACGCTGAATACAATTTTGACGGTTCCTACCTTACCATCATGTATTCTACTGAAGAAGACGTGGATGTTAGCAAACTACGCGATTCCATGCAGGAGCGCGTGGGCGTCGAGACCGAATTCCGGCGTATCGGCCCGCGTGAAGTGGCGCGGCGACTGGGCGGAGAGGGCGCGTGTGGCATTCCGCGCTGTTGCAGCACGTTCCTGACCGAATTCAGCCCCATCTCCATCAAAATGGCAAAGGCCCAGAACATCCCGCTCAACCCAAGCGAAATCACGGGAATGTGTGGGCGACTGCGCTGCTGCTTGCTGTATGAATACGAGCAGTATGTGGAGGCTCGTAAACAGCTTCCGCGCCGTAATAAGTTGATCGGCACACCACACGGTGAAGCCAAAGTCGCCGACATCCACCCGCTAAAAGATGGGGTGAGCGTTTACATCGACCGCACCCGCTACTTTATCCCGCGCGAAGACATCATCCCGATGGATGAATTCCGGGCGTTGCAGGAAAAGGCTGCGCAGGGATGCAGCAAGAACGAAAGCGGCGGCTGTGACTGTGGCGCACATCGTCCGAAGAGCGCCTCGGCGGACTTGAAAGATGCACTGGATGTGGCACATGGGCAGCCCATCGCGCCCGATCTTGACGAGTATGAGGATGAGGACGAGCACGAAGATAGCCCGGAACCTGGTAATCGCGACCCCCGTCGTCGTGGCAAAAGCAATTACCGCAGTCGCAAGTCTTCTGCCCAAAATGAACTAACAACCGGCAGCGAGGACCAATCACCCTCAACATCCAGACCTAATCGCCGTCGGGGCCGCAATAAGCGACGTGGTAATTTCAAGCGCAACGACGACTGATGGAAGACTCAATTGCCGGGAGCTATCCGCCGCCGGAGCGTGTATTAGCCGTTTACGCCCACCCCGATGATGCCGAATTCTTCGCGGGTGGGACGATTGCACGGTGGGCGGCAGAAGGTGCGCATATCACATTGTGTCTCGTCACCAGCGGGGATAAAGGCTCCGGTGACCGGGAGGTACGGTCGGGCGAGCTGGCACGGCTTCGTGAAGAAGAAACACGGGCTGCTGCCAACGTGCTCGGCATCAAAGAGTGTGTTTTTCTGCGCTTCAAGGATGGTGAACTGGAACTGTCGCTGAAGCTGCGCCGCAATATTGTGCGTATGCTGCGCCTGAAAAAGCCAGATACCGTTCTGAGCAGCGATCCACATTATCGATGGCGTGGTGACCGCCGCCTCAATCACCCCGACCACTGGGTTGTTGCCAGTGAGGTGATGAGCGCCGTCTATCCTGCCGCGCGTGATCATCTCAATTTTCCTGAGCTGACCCTTGATGAAGGGCTGGAACCGCACATCGCCAAATATCTCTATCTGGCGCTTCCTACCAAGCCAAATGTGCGCATCGAGACGACGGATTTTGTGGAGACACAGTTGGAGGCCCTTGCCAAACATCGCAGTCAGGTTGGCGAGGACATCACTAAACTGCGCGAACGGATGCAGCAGCGCTACGATAAAACGCTGACAACATCACGCGACAACCTGCGTTATGCGGATTATTTCAGGTTGATACGGTTGGGATAGCCCTACCTGAGCGTCATCTCAGGTAGGGACAAGGTTTTTTACCGGATGATGATATTGGCTAGCTGCAAGGTGTCCTCATCAATTTCCAGACCCATTGCATTCGCTGTAACGAGATTGACGGACAGGAGCGGCTCGGATGTCTCCACGGGCAGATCACCGGGATTGGTACCTTTCAAAATCTGGTCGGCAAGTCGCGCGGCTTGCTTTCCAGCCTCAACAGGACTGTAACTAAACGAACATAAAACACCCGCCTCAACATGTGACAGTGATGAGCCAGATGTCGGCAGGTTCAGTTCGATGCCCCGTGCAATCCAATCTTCAAAATAGGACCCAACCAGCGAGTCCGGTGGCAGGAATATTGCATCAACATCTTCGGGTATACTGGCAATCGCCGCTTCTACGGCAGCATTATCAGGGGTTTCAAGGGTTACGAGTTCAATATCGAGGGCCTCAGCGACCGTTTGTAACTCAGCAACGGTCAATGAGGCGCTGGCATCATTGGGGTTGAATGGCAGGTAAACGCGCTGTACATCTCCCCCAATTGTTTTGAGCCATTCGAGGCGGCGATTTTCCCCACTGCCGCTGATAATCCCGGTAATATTTCCGCCGGGAGCCACCAGCGATGTCACCAGACCAGCCGAAATCGGATCGGTAACGGGAACGAACACAACGGGAATCTGGTTCTCGGCAGTCATTTCCTTGACTGTCACGGAGGCGGGGGTTGTGAGGGAGACAATGAGGTCCACATCCTGATCAATCAGGCTCTGGATCTCGCTTGCGAGGGCATCGCGGGCGACTGGCCCGTTATAGATGTAGGTGATATTTTCACCTTCCGTATAACCGTACTCCGCCATTTGTTCTTTAAATCCGTCAACGGTCGGATTTAAGATGGCAGCAATATTTACGAAGCCAACGGTGAAAGTCTGCTGACTGTCATCTTCAGCTTCATCGTTGTCCTGCCCTAATATCAGGTATGTAGCAGCAATGAGGGCAACCATGAGGAGAACACCAGCGATAAGGTAACTGCGCTTGTTCATGTAATGTGCCTCTGAGTTAAATATTAGTTTCAGAAAGTCTAACAAATAAAATAAAGAAAGTATTGTTTTTATACAAAACCCTTACATCTTTTAAGTTTTCCCCAATGGAGCCGCAGGGTGAGCCTTACTCTCCCGCCACTAAATCCTCCACATCCCAGATCCACACCTCCCACGACACACCCGCCGCGAGTTTCGTGCCATCGGGGGAGAAGGCTATTGTGCTTGCGTAAACGGGAACACAGGTCAACAAACTGCCTGTGTCAACGTCCCACAATTGAATACAATGGGCATTATAAGCATCTTTTACAGCGAGTAAGTTATTTGCTTCACTACCAGCAGCCTCAATGACCAATCCCTCTTCCATCTCAAAGAGAACTGTATCATTTTCACGGTCCTGAACATAATAGCGATAACCCTCCCCACTGGTATATTCACCAATGAATTCCCATTCATCCGTCCGGGCGAGAATCTCATTAGTCCGGGAGAATGGAATCTGGATGATGCCGAGACCTTCTTTCCCTTCTGCAATCAGTTCACCCGTTGTAAGGTCAATAACCGGGTCTGGCTCTCCGTAATATAGACTGTCTAATTGAATATAATTACTATCGACACTCCAGTACAATTCGTCAGTCCATTCGCCACGCTCTACCACCAGTAACGGCTCTGGCGGTTCTGGTAAGACAGATTCTGGTTGCCCCTGTGGCAATTTGCTCACATCCACCCGCTCTGGCAGCCAATTCACACAGGCATTTCTATCGCCACAATAGGTCAGTTCGCGATTGACCGACCCGTCTATGCTGACTACATTAATCCAGTTTGGCGACCCACCACAGCCTCCTGCAACACATGATTCCTGTCCGACAAGGAACCATTGACCGTCATCATCCCAGAAGGGTTCACCCCCTAAATTACTGCGAAAACTGCCGCTGTGGGGTAGCAGATATTGAGTGTCCCTTGTATCAAGAGAGTAAATAACGGGACCGTCCCAGACTGTTGCCAGCATCTGTTCATCGGGAGAAAAGGCGATAACTGACATTTGATGAACAGGTAACTCCAAATAGGAAATAGTCCCATCATCGTAGACGATGACTCGGTCGTCGTCTTCAAATTCATAGAAAAACAGTCTACCGTCGCTGTCCCAATAGAAATCCTGAAAGCTAATTGTACTCGCATCAACTACAATGCCTGTATCAATGATTTCTTGACTTTCTGCATCAAAGAGATATATCCGATTAGTATCATCCCACAACACAAAATAACGTCCATCCGGTGACCATGAATCGCGATTATAGCTGATGGTTGAGGTGGTAAACTCAGATGGTAGGAGCTTTAGAATGCCTCGGTCTCCATCAAGATACCAAATATGGTCCTCATCGCCATACAGAATTGCACCATAGTTTGACCATTGAGGGTCACCGACCTGTTCAAGTTGTATTTGTCGTCCAGAAGTCAAATTAATGGCGTAATATTGATCTTCATCGGTAGAGTACAGAGTCCACCCTTGAGGAGAAATTCCGTACGCAGCGTCTGACCATTCTTGGCCTCTAATGATTTCAGTAAACTCTCCGTTGAAATCAAGACGATAATATATCCGCTGTCCGACTTCGGGAACAAAATCGCCAATCAGAAAGTATTCGTCAACTTGTTCTATCTCCAGCATATCGACGCGATAATAAGATTTTCTTTTCAACACCGAAACAATTGCATCGTTTGAGGCATCCACCAGATACCAGTTCCGGTCAACCATTACGCTATCTTCAATTGGAATCATGGTGGAAATTAGCAGTAAATCGCGGTCATCCGCCCACATCATGAATTGAATGTCAGCTTTGAATGACTCAATGGAGGTCAGTCGTTTTTGCCCGGTGACATGCAATACTTCACCCCCTAATGGCCTCGGCCCATGAGCCGTACCATAGATTGAGGTAAACCCGAACCACTCTCCCGACGGCGACCAGCCCGCGCCTGCAACCGAATTGGCTTCCTCGTGCACGAATCCCTCTGCGAAAACCCGGCTATCTGTGCCATCGGCGCGTTCGATAACAAAGGCGTTCAGGCGTTCGGAATAGTAGTAGATATATGGCGCATCGGAGGCGGGTGGTTGGGCGGTGGAAGCGGGCAGGGTCGGCATCAATACCGCGCAGATCAGCAGCAAAATAAATAGATGTTTCATCGAAATCACGCCTCTGTTAGCAATCATTATGTACATGATAACGCGATTACAGCCCGCTGAAACAAATCGTGCGCCAATCGTAGTGCATTGGGTATACTGGATGGATGCGAAATTCGTGTGGTGGTATGTTTCCC
>JAKEEQ010000467.1 GCA_022616515.1 Chloroflexota bacterium
CCACACAATCGTGATTTTTTGCAAGTGCAACCACGAAAGCGTCAGCCGTCGTCTTATCTAAACGTTTTTTCGCTATCTCTGGGAATTTAAGTAACATTTGGGAGACTGTTAGCTGAATTTCTTCGTCTAATTCTATAAACATACTTCGCAGCGGTTTTAGCCATTCTTGCAGTTCATCATCCTTATTTGTAATTTCCCCCCATACAACCTCAGTAGCGATCAGCGTCCCCGAATGGATATTTTTCTCCATTGCATCCCAAAACTTTACAAAAATATCAGGTGGATAGCGCCGTACCCAGCATTCAATTAACATACTTGTATCAATGCTATATTTCATCACACTTCATCTCTAGATTGATGTCTCTTTCATCAAATGCTCCTCAATTTTGGCAATATTTTTTGTCCGTGCTCCGAGATAATCTGATACATCGTTGGTATTTATTAGGCCACTATGATATGCATCAAACACTGTGGATACGAAAGTCGCACCATGTGTTCGGACGTATTTTTCATGGGGTGGTGGGCCTCCGCTTGATTTTTTCTGTTTACTCTGTATAAAGCGTTCTTTGTATTCCTCCCTTTTTTCCTCATAAAACGCCGAAGTCGTGAGTTGTTGATCTAACAACCGACGCAGAATCACTTCCTCGCTAACTTTATATACTCTTGATAGCTGTAATAATTCAAAATCCTCCCATGCAGTATTTGAGCCATGATTAGTGACAATTGGTTCACGGAGCAAGCTATCAATTGGGACAAGAAACTCTGCTGTAAAGCGATTACAAAATACCTCAATACGCTGATCAATTTCTAAATCAACTGCATACCTATATGAATTAATAATACCAGAAAGATTTAATAAGAGATGACAGAATTCATGAATTAAGGTGAAAATCCTACCGTTTTGAGTGTCGCGAACATTTACCATAATAATGGGAAGTTTTTTGTGGCTGATTGCCAATCCACGCATTTCATCAATTTCGATTTTTTGACCGGCAAAAAAGCCGGTTTGGAAGACAAGCACGTTTTGCAGTTCAATCGCACGTATCCAATGTTTATAGGCAATACTAGTTGATTTCCAACTCTTTTGCTCTTCAAGTGAGATGGTAAGTACTTTCCTTATACGACGTGCCAGTAAGTCGGGGTCCTCGTCAGTATTTGTCTTGAGTAAAAAATCACCAATCTCTTTGTCAAGCACTTCAGAAAGCTCTAGCAAAAGCTCTCTACGCTCTTCGGATTTTCTAATTTCTAACCTTAGTGCTGTTGAAAATTCACGTTCTTCGGTATCAGGTAATTTGCGCCAATCTTTAAGATCTAAAGCATCAAACGGACTTTCTAGTTGGTTGGGTGGTACCGGTAAATAAAACACAACTAACGGTCTCTTGTATATATCCGCTAGTTTCATCAACTGCTTGACTGTAGGCCGCGCTTCACCGTTTTCCCAAGCAGTAATCTTTTCCGGCGATATATTGAGCTTCTTTGCGACTTCCTCAATATCATATCCAATACTCTTGCGTGCCCAGACCAGCAAGGAAGGTTTAACAAGTGCTTCGACACTTTTAGCCATATTTTTACTTGGCCTTCTAACGCTCGTATTTTATAAAAATTATAGTACAATATAGAACGTATGTTCTGAATAAACTCTCATGTGTAACTAAAGTAAACCGAATTTCACGAATTTGCAATTTACATGTTTGGGAGAGACGATAAAGTTAAGTTTGTGACTTTATTACCAGCGCGATTTCTGGTCTAGCATAGCTTTAGGTCTATACGCCGAAGGCAACAAATAGAACTACCCCTGCGTAAAATTCCGCAGTAATCCCTCACGGGCGCGATCATATTCATCCTTCGACACCAGACCCTTATCCAGCGCCTCGTCAAGCTGCTTCAGGCGCGAGGATAAATCGCCGTGGGAAGCGGCAGTAATGGTCTCCGCGAACGCATACGGATCAAAGCGCCGCTGCATCATCCCTTTCATGATGTCAACGGATTGGGGCGAAATCTGACCTGTGTCTATCATATGCTGAAGGGTGGCTTCGAATTGGCGGCGGCGCAGCATCGTCCCGGCATAAATCGTCATGGCGAGTCCGGCAGTAAACGGCACCAGATACAGCACCGTCAGCGCCCCGATAACCCAGCCGGATATATCACGGCGATTGCCTGCCGCATCCACGCAGTAGTAAATCAAATCCTGATTGGTGGTACTGTCACTGATCAACTGCGGGTCCTCGTTCGCCTCGCACACGAATCCCGCCAGAAATTCACCGATGGGTTCATTGGTGGGCGGTACAAGGCCAAAGATCAGAATTGCTGCTGCGACAACAATTAAGAAGATGCCGAACGCCAGTATCCCGCGCATTATTTCATGTCTCCGCGCCCTTCAAAGGCCCGCATCAACGTCACGGTGTCCACATATTCCAAGTCGCCACCCGACGGCAGCCCGCGTGCCAGCCGCGTAATCTTCACGCCCAGCGGCTCCACCATCTGTTTGACATACATGGCGGTCGCTTCGCCTTCCATATTGGGGTTGGTGGCGATAATCACCTCGGCAACGGGCTTAGCCTCGATGCGCTCCACTAACTCCTTGAGTTTGAGGTGGTCCGGGCCGATGCCATCGACGGGCGAAATCGCGCCATGCAGCACATGATACACGCCCCGATAGCTGCCCGTCCGCTCAACCGCCACCACATCCAGCGGGTCTTCCACCACCACAATCGTCGTTTGATCGCGCCGCACATCCCGGCACACCGGACACGGCGAGTCCTCGGTGATGTTGTGGCATATTTCGCAGTACTGCGTTTTGGTTTTCAACTCGACCAGCGCCTCCGACAATGCCAGCGAGACATCTTCTGGTGCCCGCAGGAGATAATAGGTCAGGCGCGAAGCGGTTTTAGAGCCAACGCCGGGCAGACGCGAAAAGGCGTCAATCAGTTTTGTTACTGAGGGTGGAAGAACCTGACTCATTACTCCTCCAATGATAGGGCGGGTGAGGTCGCCGCCGCAAGCATTTTATAGTTGCCCGCCAATACGAAACCGTTGGTGCAATGCGCCGGAGCATAAATTCCCCGGTTATGAAAGACAAAATCCACTGGTGCAACTTTCCAATTGGCTTGACATTGCCGGTGGCGGACACAGCACTGCTGTGTCCCTACGGTAAATCGCGGTGTTTCGTAGGGACGGCATACATGGCGTCCGCTAGCTATCGCACCGGACTCATCAACGTTTACCCGTTTACTTATTCAATCTGCATTAATCGGGTGCGGTGATCATCCCCTCCCTGGCCCTCCCCATTTATGGGGAGATGTCGCGCTAGCGACAGAGGGGAAGGAGGCAATCCCCCATGCGATTTAGATACCCCAATTATAGCCGAATCACCGCTCTTTCACTAGAGGGCGTTACACCAACTCGCCCGCATTTTCATCGCGGAATTATTGTTTTTTCAAGTAGAGGCTATTGATTCCTTCAGAACAAACGTTCTATAATTAAACGAACGCCCTCAATAAATGGAGCAGCATCATGCGCAAATTGGTTGTCAGCAATTTTGTTACCCTGGACGGCTATTATGACGGCAAGGACGGCAATTTGGCCGCGATATTTGAGTATTATCACGAAGATTACGCTGGTGACGACAGCTTCGATTTCTACAACACCGAACTGATGCGGGCCGCCGATACCCTGCTGCTCAGCGGGCGCGAATCATTTTTTGGCAATCAGGAATACTGGACCAGCGTCCCGAAAGACCCCAACTCCACCGCCATCCGCCGCGAGTTTGCCGATCTCATCAGCCGCATCGAGAAAATTGTGGTCTCGGATAAACTTACTGAGGATGAGTTAGGCGAATGGCGGGATACAACGCGCATCGTCAAAATAGCGGATGCGACCAGCGACATTGCCGCGCTCAAACAGCAGCCGGGGCGCGACATCTTCATCTTTGCAGGCCGCACCTTATGGCACCATCTAATGGCGCATGGTCTAGTCGATGAACTGCATCTCACATTTTTCCCACTGATTGCAGGCGAGGGCACACCGCTGTTCGATGGTCAGCCGGGGGTATCGCTCAAACTGCTTGGTACCCGCACATGGCAGGGTCCCGGCAAAATTTCTGCCGCATACGCAGTCAGTCGTCCCTAGCCGGACTCGTTTCGCAAACTGTCCAGAAATGCGCGGTCCTCATCGCTCAACTCCGCCGTCTCCAGCAAATCGGGACGCCGTTTGAGTGTCCGGCGCAAACTCTCCTGCCGCCGCCATTTTTCCACATTGGCGTGATGCCCGCTTATCAACACCTCCGGGATGCCCAATCCGCGAAATTCTGCCGGGCGGGTGTAATGCGGGTATTCCAGCAATCCGGTCGCGTGGGAATCATCTTCGGCACCCCAGCGTGCCCCCAATACCCCTGGCACCAGCCGCGACACCGCATCCACAATCACCATCGCCGCCAGTTCGCCGCCGGTGATAACATAATCGCCGATGCTGATTTCATCGGTGATGACCAGTTCGCGCACCCGCTCATCCACCCCCTCATACCGCCCGCAGACCAACACCAACCGCTCATGCTGCGCCAGTTCCTGAGCGATGCGCTGGTTAAAGACACGGCCCTGCGGCGACATCAAAAGCACGGGAACCTCAGCACCCTGCCCGACAACATCCTCAACTGCATGGACGACGGGATCAACCTTCATCACCATGCCACCGCCACCACCATACGGCGTGTCATCCGTGATATGGTGCTTGTCGGTCGCATAATCGCGGATGTTGGTCAGGTGGATGTTGATTAGTTCTTTTTCCCGCGCCTTTGCCAGAATGCTTTCCGTCAGTGGGCCAGCAAACATATCGGGAAACAGGGTCAGGATGTCGAAGCGCATAATTTCTCCTCTGCCTCTTGCGCAGCAAGTGTACCCGAAAAACCTACCACATGAGCAGGGAGTATGTCATAATCAGGGACGCCAACAGATTACCCCTCTCGGTCTCCCCCGCAAACGGCTGGGCGGGGGACACTTATGCCAAAGCCGCTGATAGCGCCAAACAATCACGGCGTTGTGCATGGCGGACACAGCAGTGCTGTGTCCCTACGAATTGTCCTGTAAGATGACAATTCGTCTTTATCCGAGCGGTTCCTTAGGGGCCGACCCATCGGTCGGCTCGCTATAAAGACTTTTCATTTTCAAAAAGTATCGCTCCGCCAGCCGCAAACGGGGGAGAAGGTCTGTTCGGCTTGAACGAACCGTTTTAAACGACTTTGCCATGAGATAAACATCTGGTAAAACGGCGTTAATGCGGCAATCCAGTTCCCTCCTCGTTTGCGGGGAGGGCTAGAGTGGGGTAAAGAACCAATCTCCCCACTATCCCACCGACTCGAACGTCAGGAGACGCGATGCTATCCCCCGAACAACTCACCGATATTCTGCGCGAACACGGCCATGATGTGACCGTTGCCGCCGTGGAGCAAAGCGACATCCGCGAAACCAACGTCTCGGAGACATCGCGCCTGCTGCTGACCTATGAAGGCGACCATCACGACGCCCCGCCATCGTTATTCCTGAAACTGCCGCGCCCTGAGAGTCCGGTTGCCGGGCGCGAAATCGAATTCTACCAGCAGATTGCCCCGGTCATGCAGGGTTTTTATGAGAAATCCGAGCTGCCGTTTGTGTATGTCTATGCGCTGGGCCAGAATGAGGACTCGGTGCTGCTGATGGATGATCTGACCGAGACCCATTTCACCTTCGAGGAACGCGCCCCGACCGCCATCCATTACGAGCTGGCGGTGGAAGCATTCGGGCGTTTGCATGCCTTCTGGTGGAATCACCCCGATTTAGCCAGCCTGACGCCTCGCCCGACCAACCGCCAACTAGATGAATGGGTGCAGCTCAATCGCCAGCGTGCCCACGAATTCCTGATTTTCATGGGCAAAAAACTCGACCCGCGCTACCGGGCGATCATCGAACAAGTCGCCAACGGATTTCCGCGCCTGTATCGCCATAAACTGCTGCATAGCCCCAACCTGACGCTCATTCACCGCGACCCGCATCCCCACAATTTCCTGCACCCGCGCGACATTGATGCCCACAACACCAAAATCGTGGACTGGCAAAGCTGGCGCATGGATTTCGGGGCCTTCGATCTGGCCTATATGATGGCCGTGCACTGGCTGGACGAGCAGCGCTACCAGCTAGAAAAACGCTACCTGCGCGATTATCTGTCCCTCCTCGTCGATTACGGCATCGAGAGCTACACGTTTGACGAACTGTGGGAGGATTACCGGCTGGCGGTGTGGCGCTCGGTATTTGTGCTGGTCAATGCCTGGTCGTCAGAGAATTACGAGTCCGGTTGGTGGTGGCAAAAACTGCGCGGCGCAATGGATGCCTATGATGATCTGGGCGTGGGGCAGTTGGTGAAGTAGGGCGTCTCAATTCGGTGGATGCTCACCTGTGCGAACCCAGATCTTACGCACTTCTACAATGCGTATTCTGTTCATTCGCAAGCGCACCACAGTGGCACGCCCGACAGGTGTCAATCCCTGAATCAACGTTCCATCTTGCACCCACACAAAATGCTCTGACCACACCTGTCGTCGTGGGTTAAATAAGGAAACAATGTCACCCGTCTCAGGATCAGGCGCAGAAGTTGCCTGTGCCTTACTTAGATTGCATGATGGACATGAAAGACATAGATTGTCGAGATCATTATCATCGCCAGGATTGATGTGCTCGACATGCATGGCTTGCCCGGTGACACGCTGTCCAGTCTGGCAATATTCGCAAAGATAAGCGGCACGCTCATGGACACGACGAACCGTTGCAGCCCACGATAAATTACTCATCCGCAGCTTTCATGTCGTCGAGATGTACATCATACCCGCGCTCCATCAGCAGATTCATGGCGGTGGCTTTGCGGAGTGTGAGGCGTTCGCCATCCTCAACTAGAGCGGCCAATTCCTCACGCTCGTCTTCCGAGATTGTCCCCTGCGAATTTTTCTGCATCAGGACCGACATCCGCTCCTGCTTGGCTGGCTGCATCTGTTCGCGCATCATGCTAAACAGGGCATCATTAGACATATACGCCATGGCTTTCAGTTCAGCTTTTTCGTCAACAGGCAGATCGAACAACGGTTCATCCAGTGCGCCTTCCAGCCGCATACGGATGACATCTTCGACCGACTGCGACGTTTGCTGTGCGACGCGCTGCGCCTTTTCATATAAGCTGTCCGGGATTGAAATCGTGTAATCGCTCAATGGCTGCTTCACCTCGGGTTGCCAGAACATTTATACTATTTTACAAGACCTGTAGACCGAATGGTACATCTGCACCGAGCACCTCCTCTGACAGGCTTACAACAGTTGGTGAAAAGTACTGTCCACGTCCTTGACGGAAATTCGGTGGCGTGTTCAACTCAGGGGAAATATGCCGACCTGAAAGTTGAGGCAACAGCGGCTGATGGTGGCAAAAACTGCGCGGCGCGATGGATGCCTACGATGATCTGGGCGTGGGGCAGTTGGCGAAGTAGGGCAAGGAGTACGTTTTTCCCACCCCCTCCGGTCCTGGCGGACCACCTTCCCCGCTCTGCGGAGGAGGACCAACGGATGCTCTACTTTTCCAATTCCCCCAAAACGCCAACGCAACGGTAGGTCACAAAGTCCCTCTCCGCTTGCGGCTAATCATTACCTACATCTTTGGGCGGGGGGGAATTGGTAAAAATGACTTTCCAGAAAGCGCATGAAACAGGGCTTCTGGAAAAAATCAACCGGGCCATCGACCGTCAATCGTTACTACAAGAAACCCTTTACCCAAGCCATTCTCTCCACTTGTGGGTAATGATTAGCCACAAGCGGGGAGGGATGGGAAAACGTCATCTAAATACGGCTTTTTGAAAAATTGTCCCTGTCAGCCATTTACGGGTTAGGGAGGGGACAAAAACGGATGCCCAACGGGGTGTCCGCCGCCGACAACCGCTCTGATCGTTTGCCGTGAGCAGCGGCTTTTAGAAAACTGTACCCCCACCAACCGCCAACGGGGGAGACTAGCTCAGACCTGTCACCATCAGACTCCAGGCGCTGTTATAGGTTTCCTCCCCGCAAACGGCTGAGGGGGTGACACTTTTAAGAAAAGGGAAAAGGACTTAACCTTACCGGGCCAAGTAACCACAAAACTGCAAGGAAAAGTCCATGCATATAGTATACCGATGGCGGGATGAATTACGCCAGTGGCTACCGAGTTTAGGGGCGCATCAGGCGGAAGGACTGGCGATGTTCTGTTACGGGATCATTCAGGGGCGACACAGCCAATTGCGCTGGATTGCCGAAGAATTAGGGAAGTTTGGGACGGTGGAGACGGTGTTGCGGCGGTTGAATCGTTGGTTAAGCAATGAACGCCTTGACGTGGAGCAGACCTGCGCCGAGTGGGTGGCGTGGGTGTGGTCCCGGTGCGAGGCACAGCGGGCGATCCTACTGGTAGACGAGACCAAAATCAGTGATCGCATCGGGGTGCTGATGGTGTCGTTAGCCTATGAACAACGGGCCATTCCGTTGATGTGGCGGTGTTACATCGCCAATGCTACCGACGCCTATCCCGCGGCAGGACAGGTCGGGATCATTGAGGATTTAGTGGGGCACGTGGTGGCGGCCTTACCCGCCGACAGCCACCCGCTGGTGCTGGCAGATCGGGGTATTGGCTATTCGTCGGACTTGATGCGTCGCTTGCGGGCACTGCGGGTCAAGTTCGTCTTGCGTATCCGCTGGGATTGCCGCTTCACGGCGCGGGATGACGTGTTGGCACTCCTGAAGGAATGGGCCGCCCCGGATTATCCCTGTGTCGAAAATGGCTACTTGTTCATCGGGAGCAAACGCACCGCCGCACGGGTGCATATCTGGTGGAAAACCGGGCATGAGCAGCCGTGGTATCTGGCGACCAATGATGTCAGC
>JAKEEQ010000468.1 GCA_022616515.1 Chloroflexota bacterium
CGGGTGGCGACCGAATATGATGATGATAGACATTGTGCGGATGATTGAGGAGAACTCGTGACCAACTGGAATCGGGTAGAACGTTTACTTGGCGAAGACGCCATGCAGCACCTCGCCCAACAAACGGTTGGCGTTGTCGGGTTGGGTTCCGGTGGTGGTTATGTGGCAGTTGCGCTGGCGATGAGCGGTGTCAGGAACTTCATCCTGATTGATGATGATGTGCTGGAAACTGCGAATATCGTGCGCCACGTAGCTGATAATCGCTATCTGGGACAGCCCAAGGCTGGCGCGGTAGCAGACCTAATCAAGCATCGTAATCCCGACGCGGAAATTATGACGGTTCATGGGCGCATTGAAGACCACATCGAACTGCTGGGTGAGATGGACGTGCTGGCGGTTGGTGTAGACGGTGAAGGCTCCAAGTTCATCATTAATGAAGCCGCGCTGGAGAGCAACCTGATTGCAGTCTATGCCGGTGTCTATGAGCGCGGCGAGGGTGGTGATGTGGTAACGATTCGCCCCTATCAAGGCCCGTGTTATGCCTGCTGGGCAGAGTCGCTGCGGGAAGGCTACACCATGCCCGGACCGGATGATGTTGATCTGGATTATGGGCAGCGCCGCCCGGATGGCACGATTGCCGCCGAACCGGGACTGTGGCTGGATGTGGTTCGCATTGCCAACACGCAGGCCACGATTTTGCTGAATATTTTGTTGGAAGGCACGGGCGCAGAACGTCCCCTGCCTGCCAACACGGTAATTCTAGCCAGTCGCCCCATCGAAATCATCGAAGGGCAGCTCACGCCACCGTTTGGCGTCGAATGGGTCGATATCAGCAGAAATGCAAATTGTCTGGTTTGTGGCAAGCCGCAAGTGAATGCGTCGGCATTGTCACTGGACCAGCTTTTAGGAAATGAGCAAATTGCCTCCACCGATACCGGAGAGGCGCAAGTAACCACTGGAAGCGACGATGAGTGATCAACCGAATACCCCCATTGACGAAAATGATATTCCAATTGACGAGCACATGGACGACATGCCGCCGCCTGCGCCGGAAAACCAGTTTCCGAAGGAGGAAATGAACGAGCGACTGGAGCGTCTGGGGGGCGAACCCGCTCCAGATATTACACCTGAGGAATTTGCACGACTGCGCCAGAGTGGTCAGTTGCACATCGACCCTCGTGGGCGTGTCCGCAGCCGCCAGCGGGACAGCCGCGATGCGGGTGTATCACTGCGCAAACGCCGCGCCTGGTATGGGTAAAACCTAATTTTTGAAGGGGGCCGTAATGCGTGCTCAAATCAACCTCATGGTAAAACACCAGCTTTCGCTCGTCATCATTGCCGGTATCGCTGCGGCTGTTCAAGGGCGTATGCGGACGGACAATATCGGGCTTATCTGGGCAACGCTTGGCCTCTTTGTTATTGCCTTTGCCGTCATCAGCACGATTGGTGCGTGGGGTGCAACCCGTAACTTCACCTACCAGTATGGCCTGACAATGGAAAAAAGCATCATCGAGAACTGGGAAGACAGCAACAAAGAGATGCAGATTGCCTTTCAATTCCTCACCAGCAGTTTTGGCATCGGGATTGTTGCTATACTGGGCGGTCTGCTGCTGATGATTATCGGTGGCTAAAGGATTACAAGGCCCACCGCCGCCAGGACCAGAATCGCGCCACTTGAAGCCAGCATCTGAGCCATCAGTGACTGCCGCCAATCCCATTCCCGGCTGTCGGCTTCTTGCGTTTGCAGGTACTCATGATGACCGACCAATCCGGCTACCAGAAATCCCAGAAATCCCATCAACAAACCAACCTGCGCCATAACCATTGTGCCTGAATCGAGCAGCAAGAACAGTAAGCCTACACTGACCAGACCACTGCCAATCAAAAACGTCTGGCTGCCGCGACTTTTTTTCTCGATTTGATGGACACGAACCTGAGGGGCAATCAAGACCAGACCCACAATCATTGCTGCGCTGCCTAACAAAATTCCCAGAAGACTCAAAAGAAAAAGCATTTTTCACCCTTTAACAGTACGACGTCTACAGTTGTGACAAACTGTATTATAGACATATTTAGTACTGAATTGATTTATATCGCTGTTTTTTAGTATCGAAGCGGTTTCAATCAAAAAAGAGGTCTCAGCGCGAGACCTCTTCAGCTTGCTGCTATCTATTCAGTTTATTCACCACCGGGTGTGATCTCAACTTCAGCGGGTTCCCAGTCTTCTCCAGTGACATCAAGGTCTGGATACAGCTCAACGAGGCTGTCCAGTGCCTGTTGCGCCAGATCGCCGCGCCATGCACCTTCGTCCATCTCTTCTTCAATGACTCCGTAGGTCAGAGCAATTTCAGCGGTGCGCTCGACCAATTCTGGGTCATGGATGCCGATTCCATTGGGTGAGGGCCAGACCAGTTTGTTGATTTCGTTCATCATCCATGTCTGGTGACCTGCGCCAAGGGCCGAACCTTCTTCGAGCACATAGTTGACGCAATCATCCGGGTTATCACGGCAGTAGATCCAACCACGGAAACTGGCACGCAGGAAACGAACGGCAATGTCTTCGTTGCCTTCTTCGGCAAGCCATTCTTCGTTAGCATAAATCATGTCTTCGAGCATGGCAGTTCCAACTTCATTGAGGTCAATGATGTTGAGGTCTTCAATTGTGTAGATCGGGAATTCATCATCTTCTCCGACAAATTCGAGGACCTGAGCCAGTTCGTTATAGGTCATCGCGGCGGCAGCGTCCAGTTCACCTTCAATGAAGGCGACCATGTCGAAAGCCTGAGCGATAATGTTGACATCGTTGGGGTCTTCGGGATCAAGGTCATTAGCGACAAGGGCCGCGAATAGTGGCAGTTCGTTGCCGAGGAACCACACACCAACGTTCTTGCCTTCGAGGTCTTCGATGGTTTCAATACCGCTGTCGGCAAAGGCGATTTCACGCATACCACTACGCTGGAAGATTTGCGCGATATTTACCGGGCCATTGCCGTCACCCTGTAGGATTTGTTCACGAGCGGCAAGATGGCTGCCCATCCAGTCAATACCAAATTCGGCACCACCCGCCGCAACAACCTGTTGCGGTGAAATATCGGGGCCACCGGGGATGATGGTTACATCAAGCCCTTCTTCTTCGTAGTAGCCCTGCTGAAGGGCCGCGTAGTAACCGGCAAATTGGGCCTGTGTCACCCACTTCAATTGTAAACGAACTTCTACCGGCTCATCGTCTTGAGCAACAGCACCCGGCAGAACGCCCAGAATGAGCAGTGCTACCAGTGCAAGCATTACAAATCGACGTATGGTTTTCATCTATTTACACTCCTTAAGTAACTATGAACTATTGTCTAACGTGATTGGTCACGAAAAGAACTATACCAGGGCATGGCGTTGCGTTCCAACGCCGAAATGAACAAAAAGAATCCAATGCCTAAGACGGACGCCACAATGATGGCCGACCACGATTCGGTCATGCGCAGGAGGCCAGCATCGTTCTTGATACGAAAACCGAGCGCCGTTGCGGGTGTTCCCCCGAAAAACTCAGCGACAATCGCACCAATCATCGCCAGCGTCGCGGCTAACTTCAGAGAACTGAAAATAAACGGCAGGGCCGTTGGCAGCCGTAAATAGCGAAAAATTTCAAGCTGGCTGGCGGCATAGGATTTCATAAGCTCCAATTGGCGTTGTTCCACCGATGTTAGTCCTGTTACGGTGCTAATCATAGCTGGAAAATAACATAGCACGGCAACTATCGCAATTTTGGAGTCGGGACTGGTTAGGCCAAACCATGCGTTCGAGATGGGGGCAAAGGCGATAATCGGCACGGCATTGGCCGCCACCGCCAGCGGCAGGACGGCCCTGCTGAACCGGATAAATCGCGCTGACAGAGTACCCGTCACAATGCCCGCGCCACACCCAACGAGAAAGCCTTGAATGGCGTTTTTGATGGTGAACCAGCTACCGGCAATCAAACCGGGATAAATCTCTTCAAATGTTTCCCAGATGGCGCTGGGTTTGGGCAGCAAGAACTGTTGAATTTCAAAGAAATCTACGCCAAGTTCCCAGATGACAATGGTCAGAATGGCAACAATAATGGCGGAGAGGTTGCGTCGGGCGACGTCTACATAGGCCCGCCAGCGTTCCCATGGTGACCAGAAGTATAGAATGGATGCCAGTCCCACCCCGGCAAGGATGGCGGCAAGATCGGCAGGTTGCAGGGCTGTTGCGCGGGCATTATCCGCCAGCAGTTCATCAATTGTCGCGTTCCTAACGCCATAATAATCTGAAAGCGCGTTGTAATCTGCCAGCAGGACGGCGGTGGTGTGGAGAATATATAATCCGACGCCAACCGCGAAGGCGACACGCAGCCGCTGATAAACACGTTCCTGCTGTGTAGATCGGCTGAAGGTGTCCTGTAGGTGTAGGCCAATAAACGCACCACCTACCAGCAGCAGCCCCAACGCGATTAACCATGATGTGTCGTCAAGGTCATGCGCGAGACTCGATTCCTGCACCCACATGGGATTGATGAGAACATACGAGGCAAACCAGAGGACGAGTGTCAGCAGCGCCAGCATGTCTTTCGCGAAGTCAATCCTCCAATCCAGTAGCAGCTTATTGCGCAAATGGATAATGCTGTTCCAGGGTGCCCACAGATAGATGATTGAGGCCAATCCCAGCCCGCCGAGCAAAGCTGTTCCATTCAAGACCTTGATCGTGTTGGCGAAAATCTCCGCCTCGCTGCGCCGCATCTGAAGGGTATCCAGAAATTCTTCAAGATTCAGGTTATAAGAATCGACAAAAATGTTGGTGTTCTGCAAGATAAGAACGCAAATGTGCAGAAGGTATAAGCCTATGCCCACAATCAGGGCCAGCCGCAGCCTTTCATAGCGGAGTGCCGGAATCGTCCACGTCTTCCTGTGCGAGTAAGTCAGCATGAGCACACCTAAAAGTGTAGCCCATGTAATCGAATCGATAGCTTTGTGCTGCCACAGCGAATAGACAAACATGATCAGAATGGACCATTGAACCACTTTTATAAGTTGGTCGCGCTCCGGCAGCAGCCGTTTCCATGTGATGATGAGCAGCCCTATCGACCCGATCAAGGAATAAACAATCGCCTCTTGAAAGCCCTGTTCCTGTACATCACGAAAAGTCTCGCCAAACTGGACGCGGAACAGCAGCGTCGGATGCTGAATGTGATAAGTTATTACCACGAACAGAATAGCCAGCAAAGCCGCCACATCGCGGCTCAGGTTGGGAAGTCTGCTGGCCGTGCCCAGTTTCTCGACAAGTTCAGTGACCTGTGATGGAGTCTCAACTTCGTTGTGCAGGGCCTGCTCTTCGATTGCCATTAATGTGCCTCACGAAGTAGGTGGCGAACCTGACTAATGAGATGAAAGTAATGATCGCTGTCCATCGTTTCCGGGGTGCGCGGGCGGGGCAAATCTATATCCACGATGTCCACAATCTGACCGGGGCGCGGCGACATGACAACTACCCGCGATGACAGATATACCGCCTCAGAAATATTATGCGTCACAAAAACGACGGTCATTGAGGATATGGTGCGCCAGATTGCCAGCAATTCGTTGTTGAGACGTTCGCGGGTCATTTCGTCAAGTGCCCCAAAGGGTTCGTCCATCAGCAGTAGATTTGGCTCAAAGGCCAGCGCACGGGCAATACTTACCCGCTGCTGCATCCCGCCGGAAAGCTGCCAGGGATAATGATTCGCAAAGTCAGATAGTTCCACCAATTCCAACATCTGACGGGCGCGTTCATCTCGTTCGCGGCGCGAATAGTTCATAACCTCAAGCGGGAGTTGAACGTTTTTGATGACCGTCCGCCATTCGTAAAGGGTCGCGTTCTGGAAGATAAAGCCGTACTGGCGATGTAACCGTGCTTGCCGGGGTGACAGCCCGTTAATCATCAGGTGACCGCTCGTCGGCTCAATGAGGTCGGCAATCAGGCGCAAGAGGGTACTCTTACCACAACCTGATGGGCCAATTAGGGAGACAAATTCACCCTGTTCGACCTCCAAATTGATGTCTTTGAGTGCATGAACCGTATTGCCATCGCGGCTCTCAAATATTTTATCCAAATTTTCAATAGAAATAACCGTTGTCACAATACCCTTCCAGAGGTTGCGCTACTTTTTCTTCTTATCAGTAGAACGAGATGTAAATAAAGGTGGAATTCCAACAAATAGATTGATAACTGGATCGACAAAAATCCGGTTGAAGATCGTATCAGCGTATTTCCAGCGCACGACAAAGCGTTCGGCGACCGCCACTGCCACAAAAAAACCAATACCCAGCAATGCTGTAATAAGATTGGTAGCCCACAGACGGGGTGGACCGCTGACGTAATACTGTGAGAAATTGATAATCTGACCGCCAAGCCCGTCCTGAATGCCGGAAGGCAGTTCACCGATGACTGCACCGACAACACTGGCCGGGGCCGTGATTTTCAGCGCCGTAAAAATATAGGGCACAGCGTTTTGCATCCGTAGTTTCCAGAGAATGGTCCAACGGCTGGCCGCGTAAGATTGCATGAGTTCAAGAGCGGTATCCGGCACGTCTGATAGACCACGCAGGGCATAAATCACGACCGGGAAGAAGGCCAGATACGCTGCAATAATGGGCACGCCCATCGCACGGGCACCCAGCTTATCGGACCAGATGATAACCATTGGGGCCAGCGCCAGAATGGGAATGGTCTGAGAAGCCACTACGTACGGCAGCAGGCCGCGCTGGAGCAAGCGTGAATGGGCAAAAATGATTGCCAGCAGCAGGCCCAGGGTTGTGCCAATAGTGAAGCCAAGAAATGCCTCGCGGAAGGTGAAGAGCGCAGCTTCAGTCAACTGCTGGATGAGGGGAGGACCGTTGCGCTGGGCAGGTTCGCCGAGTGCCCCGATGATGTCCCGGATATGGGGCATGGTCAGGTCGCGTGTTTTGGACAGGCCAATCTGGACTGGCCCAAGATTGAGCGAGTAGTTTGTTTCCTGTCCGAGCCACTTCAAGCCTTCCCAGCCACCAACAATGATGACGATAATCAGGCAAAAGTAGAGAAGTGTGAGGCGACTTTCTTCGGGTAACCAACCGAGTAAACGGTTGGGTGTTGCCGTGGTTTTTGCCATAACTTCCTGACATAAACACATCTACGAATAATTATGGAGAACTATAAAACAACCGCCAAAATTCTACAAGCAGTTGGCACTGTTGGATTTGCCTAAACTGGATACTCAGCAATATTTCGTTGTCCCTTTGCTCGAAACATTGTACACTATCGACCACAACCTCCATAAACAACAAACTATTGGGAGAACAATCCTATGGTACGAAAACTCAAAAACTACATTGGTGGTGAGTGGGTTGAATCCACTACAGACACGTATACCCCCGTGCATAACCCCGCGACTTGCGAGGTAGTTGCGGAAGCACCAGAGTCAACCTATGAGGATATGGACAGGGCCGTGCAGGCTGCACAGGTAGCCTTTGAGGAATGGCGTCGGATGCCGGTTCTCAATCGCGCCCAGTACATGCACCATTTCAAGACGCTGCTCGAAGACCGCTTTGAAGATATTTCGCGGATTGTTGTTGAGGAAAACGGCAAGACGATTGACGAAGCACGTGGTGAGGTGCGACGCGGCATCGAAAGCGTAGACTACGCCATTGGCATGCCGTTCTTGATGCGTAATGATGGTGTGGAAGACATTAGCTCCGGCATTGACGAAACAACCATCCGCCAGCCGGTAGGCGTTTTCGGCGCTATCACGCCGTTTAACTTTCCGTTTATGGTTCCTATCTGGTTTATGCCAACCGCCATCGTGTGTGGCAATACCTATATTATGAAGCCATCACCACAAACGCCGCTGAGTATGGAAATTACGTACGAAATTCTGGAAGAACTGGATATGCCAGAAGGCGTCGTCAATCTTGTGCATGGCGGCAAAGACGCGGCGATGGCAATGATGGAGCACCCCGGTGTGGCGGGTGTTTCTTTCGTCGGGTCTTCCCCGGTCGCCAAAATTATATATGAAACCTGCTCGCGCAATGGTAAACGGGTTCAGGCACAGGGTGGCGCGAAGAATTACATCGCCGTGATGCCCGACGCCGACATTGCAGCCAGCGTCAAGAATATCGTCGGGGCGGCCTACGGCTGTGCAGGACAGCGTTGTCTGGCGGCGGCGGTGGTCGTGGGTGTCGGTGATGCCTACGATAAGGTGCGCGAGGAACTGATCAATCAGGCCCGGAACCTGCAAGTTGGCTATGGGCTTGATGAAACCACACAGATGGGCACTGTTGTCAGCGATGCTGCTAAACAGCGCATTGAAAACATGATTGAGCAGGGCGTCAAAGAAGGGGCCTCACTTGATCTTGATGGTCGCGGTATTGTGGTCAACGGCTTTGAAGGCGGCTCCTTTGTGGGACCAACTATTCTGTCTGACGTAAAACCGGATATGGTGGTGGCTAAAGAGGAAATCTTTGGCCCGGTGTTGTCCATAATGCGGGCTGATGACTTTGAGGGAGCTGTGGACATCATCAATCAGAGCAAGTATGGCAATGCCGCCAGCATATTTACCAGCAGCGGCAAGGATGCCCGCGAATTCAAGTATCGCGTGAATGCAGGCAATATTGGCGTGAATATTGGCGTTGCTGCGCCGTCGGCCTCGTTCCCATTTGGTGGACAAAAGGACTCGTTCTTCGGTGACCTGCACGGACAGGGTCCGGACTCCATTGAGTTCTTTACCGAGCGTAAAGTTGTCATCGAACGCTGGATTTAGCTCATGCCGTCACTAAATACATTCGGCGCGATCATGACCTTTGCCATTAACCTTGAAAATGATCTGGTGGACTACTACAGGGCAGTAGGAGACACTGAACGCGCCGCAGAAGCAGACAAACGCCGGAGTAATCTGGAGCGTGTCCGGCGCGAGAATGTCGTCGAAATCACACTGGAAGCCATTGACGGCCTTGATGAAGCCGACTATGCCTTCAATTTTGACGATACCTCGGAAGCCGGACAAAGCGCTGTGGAAACCATCGCGGCTAGATTTTATGAGGATGTCGCGCCGAAGATTAACGTGCGACAGGCCCAACGTGTACTTAGTCGCTATGCCGGGCAGCATTCCGGGCTGGCGAATGCTTAAAAAAACGGTAGGGGTAAAGTGTTGACTGATGCGAAATTGCGGACGCCATGTATGGCGTCCCTACGAAATATCTCAATTTACCGTAGGGACGGGATATATCCCGTCCGCCCATCAAACGACCCTATCAGTCAATATCTCACCCCTACCCCAAAAACATACATAAGGAGCAAAATTCTATGACCATTGTACGCGGCGCTCTGCTTCAGGCAACCTGGACGGGCGACAAGGCATCAATGATTGATAAGCATGTCGAATATACCCACAAAGCCGCCGATGAAGGCGCTCAGGTGATGTGCTATCAGGAATTGTTCTACGGTCCCTATTTCTGTCAGGTGCAGGACCCCGGCTTCTACAGCTTTACCGAACCAATCCCGGATGGCCCGACGACGGAGCGCTTCCAGAAACTGGCTCAGCAGCTCCATATGGTGCTGGTCGTGCCGATGTATGAGTCGGATGGACCGGGCATTTATTACAACACGGCGGCTGTAATTGATGCCGACGGAACGTATCTGGGCAAATATCGCAAGACGCATATCCCCCATTTGCCGGGATTCTGGGAGAAATATTATTTCAAGCCGGGTAATATTGGCTATCCGGTGTTTAACACAGCGGTGGGCAAAGTCGGCGTCTACATTTGCTATGACCGCCACTTCCCCGAAGGGGCGCGTATGCTGGGGTTGAACGGTGCAGAAATTGTGTTCATCCCGTCGGCTACTTCACGCGGCCTGTCACAGCATTTGTGGCGCATTGAGCAGACCAGCCACGCCATTGCCAATGGCTATTTCGTGGGCACGATTAACCGCGTCGGCATTGAACCGTTGGGGGACAATGACTTCTATGGTCAGAGTTACTTCTGCACACCGCGCGGCGAATTCGTCGGTGTCGTCGGTGATGCTTATGAAGAAGAACTGCTGGTGCGTGACCTTGATCTTGACCTGATTAAAGAAGTACGCGAAACATGGCAGTTCTATCGTGACCGCCGTCCCGATCAGTATGACCGCATTGTTGAACCGTAGACCATAAATTAACTACCAGACCACGATTATTTGCTCTGTCGTGGTCTTTTTTTCCCTCAATTCAAGGAGAATACCATTATGGAGTTTGGAATTACTTTTAAAGGCGATATGGGGCCTGACCGTACCCTGAACCTGATCAAGCAGGCTGAAGCGGCGGGCTTTGATTATGTATGGTTTTTTGACTCCCATGTGCTCTGGCAGGATTGTTATGCCTATATCGCCGCCGCCTCTCAGCACACCAACCATGTCCGCTTTGGCCCCTTTGTAACGAATCCCGCAGTCCGTGACTGGTCGGTGACCGCCAGTATGCACGCCACTCTTGCACAATTAAGTGATGGGCGGATTGATATGGGGGTGGGGCGTGGCGATAGCTCGCAGCGCATGTTGGGCCGCAAACCCGTCACCTACAAGGTCATGGGCGAGTTTGTGGAAACCGTCCGTAAACTGGTGAAAGGTGCAGCGGCTGACATTGAAGGCTATCCTACAACGCTCACCTGGAGTCACTATGAGATGCCCATCTGGGTGGCAGCTTATGGTCCGCTAGCCCTCCAAACCGCTGGACAGCATGGCGACGGCCTGATTATCCAACTGGCCGACCCCTTCCTTGTGGAATGGTTCATTGGGCAATTTCGCGCCGCAGCAGCCGAAGCCGGGCGTGATGTTTCAAAGCTGCGGGTGGTATCAGCCGCTCCGGTATGGGTCGGTGACATTGATAAAGGGCGCGAACAAACGCGCTGGTTCCCGGCGATGGTTGGTAATCACGTTGCAGACCTCGTTGAAAAATATCACAGCGGGGAACTGCCGCAGGCATTGACCGACTATATTGAGGGCCGCCGGGGCTATGATTACCGCGAACATGCCGACAAAGACGCCGAGCATCTGGATTTTATTACCAATGAGGTGATTGATCGTTTTGGCATTCTGGGGTCGGTTGAGGACCATGTTGAGAAGATAAAAGTATTACAATCGAAGGGTGTCTCACAATTCAATATTTACCTGATGAGTGGTGATGAGGAACGCACCGTTGAAGAGTACGGCAAGAGCGTTATCCCCGCGTTTCGGTAAGGAGAAAATAACTCATGGGAACACTTTTAAAAAACGGCACGATTATTACCGCCAGTGATATGTATACAGCCGATGTGCTGGTTGAGGGCGAAATCATAACCCTCATCGGCAAAAACATCAGCGGCGATGGGCATGAGGTAGTGGACTGCTCAGGCAAATATTTGATGCCGGGTGGCATTGATGTACATACCCATCTCGACCTGCCTTTTGGCGGCACAACCAGCAACGATGACTTCCACAGTGGACATGTTGCCGCCGCTTTTGGCGGGACCACTAGCCATATCGACTTCATTATCCAGCCGATTGGCGGCAGTTTAGCCGACGGTCTGGCAGCATGGCGCAAGAAGGCCCAAATTGCCCATATCGATTACGGTTTTCACATGGCGGTTACGGACCTGCGCGATGAGGTAATGAAGGAAATTCCCGGACTTGTTGATGAGGGCATCACCAGCCTGAAGTTGTTTATGGCTTATAAAGGTGTCTTCATGGTCGATGACGACACGCTGTTTAAGGCCATGCAGGTGGCGGCGGATAACGGCATGATTGTGATGGTCCATGCCGAAAATGGCCCGGTTGAAGCGTTGCTGCGCCCCCAGTTGGAGGCTGAAGGCAAGTTGGCCCCCAAGTATCACGCATGGTCGCGCCCGCCGGAAATTGAAGGTGAGGCAACCAATCGCGCTGTGGTGATGGCGGGAATGACGGACTGTGCACTGTATGTGGTGCATATGACGTGCGAACCAGCTATACAAGCCTTGCAACGGGGACGCGCCCTCGGTTATCCGGTAATGGGCGAAACCTGTACACAATATCTGTTCCTGACGGTTGAGGAACATCTGGCAGCACCCGGTTTTGAAGGCGCAAAATATGTCTGTTCACCGCCGATTCGCACCACCTACGATCAGGAAGTCCTCTGGAAAGCACTCGCGGATGGCACATTGCAGGTCGTCAGCACCGACCACTGCGACTTCTGGTATGACGGAGGTATTGGCCCCTGGCAGGAGTGGGCGGCATCACATCCCAATGGGGATTGGGTCGAATTTGAAGCTCAGGACCCTACCTATCGCCGCCCCGGCAAGGAACTTGGCAAAGCGACGTTTGCCAAAATCCCAAATGGGATGCCGGGCCTTGAAGATCGTATGATGGTCGGCTGGCATCACAGCGTCAATGAAGGCCGTCTCAACCCAACTCGCTTTGTGGAACTGCACTGCACCAATCCCGCCAAGATTTTCGGCATGTATCCGCAAAAGGGCACGATTGCCATCGGGTCGGATGCTGATATTGTGGTATGGGACCCGAACAAAGAACATGTGCTCAGCGTCGAAACCCACCACATGCGCGTGGATTACAATGTCTACGAGGGCATGGAGGTTCGTGGTAAGCCGGTGCAGGTCTATTTGCGCGGCAAAAAGATCGTGGATGGCGAAAACTGGTATGGTGTAAAAGGCGGCGGCAAGTTTGTCCATCGCAAGCCGCACGCGCCCGTTTTGTAGAAAGAACGTTGAGGGTCTGCGGACCCTCTTTTTGATGAAAAAAATGTTATCAGGAGTGAATTGTAATGTCTCTGACCCATGCTGAATTAGCTGAAATGAATAAAGAATACACACTGGCAAGCTGGACCACGCAGTCCGCCTGGAATCCCCTGACGATGACCCGTGCGGAGGGTGTGTACTTCTGGGATGCTGACGGGAAACGGTATCTTGATTGGTCCGCGCAGCTTATCAACGTCAACGTCGGGCACAACCATCCCCATGTGGTGAAAGCCATTCAGGAACAGGCCGCCAAAGTTACCTATGCCTATCCCGGCATTGCCACCGAACCACGTGCCAGACTCGGTGAACTGCTGCGCGAAGTGACCCCGCATAACCTTAGCAAGAGTTTCTTCACATGCAGCGGGGCGGAAGCCATTGAAAATGCGATGAAAATCGCCCGGTTGTACACGGGCCGCCAGAAGATACTCACCCGTTATCGCTCCTATCATGGTGGGACGTTTGGCGCGATGACAGCAGGTGGTGATCCGCGCCGTCTGGCGAATGAACCCGGTGTGCCGTGGATAGTGCGGATGCTCGATCCCTACCCCTATCGCAACCCGATTTACCGGGGGCATTCGGTGGAAGAGGGTGAACAGATTCTGGTTGATCTGGTGGAAGAGACGGTGCTGTTTGAAGGGCCGGAGAATGTCGCCGCGATATTGCTGGAAGGCTACAGCGGCTCCAGCGGCATTATGCAGGGTGGCGAGACCTACTGGCGTGGCATCCAGGCCATCTGTGACAAGTATAACATTTTGCTGATTATCGACGAAGTGATGAGCGGCTTCGGACGTACGGGCGAATGGTTCGGCATTGACCACTATCCTTATGTCAAACCCGATATTATGGTGGTGGCAAAGGGCCTGACCAGCGGTTACGTGCCCCTTGGCGCAGCCATCGTCACAGATGAGGTCGCTGAATATTTTGACGATCATGTGTTGTGGGGTGGTTTAACCTACAGCAGCCATACGCTGGGCTGTGCGGCGGGGATTGCCAACATCGAAGTCTATCGCAGCGAAGGTCTCATCGAGAACTCGCGTGAGATGGGCAAGAAATTACGCAGCGGATTGATGGACCTTGCCGAAGCGCATCCGAGTGTTGGGGAAATTCGGGGTACTGGCTTGCATCAGATCATTGAAGTGGTAAAGGATCGCGATACCCGTGAACCAATGAGTGGCTGGAATCAACCCTTGAGCGAAGCCATGCGCACGGCAGCCGCTAAACTGCGCGAGCTTGGTATGAGTACCTTTGTGCGTTGGGATTGGATTTTCTGCACCCCGCCGCTGATTCTGAATGACGAACAACTTCATGAAGGTTTGAGCATCATTGATGAAGCACTGAACGAAGTGGATAAATACTACACTGGCGCGTAAAGAAAAGTGCTTCGACACCGATAAAAGTACCCAATCAGACTAAGGCAACGTCCGATTGGGTACTTTTTGTTAACTTTCTGGAGTTGGTGTGATTTCAACTGGTGGGTTTACATCACGATTGAAGCAGCTTGAATAGGATGCATCGAGATAGATGGCAACATCGACATCAACGTTCGCGTCCAGACTCTTCATCTGATTGGCGAGCGGTATTTGCAACGTGTTGGCAATGGCTTCGACACTGCTGCCCTTCGAGCTACCCGAATAGTCAATCAAAATATTGCCGGTCAAATCGTTAAATTCTTCGGGTGGAGTGCCGTCGCCACGTGCGACGGGAAATAACCCCTCCCAGACCAGCCGTTCTGCCGCCACAATATCAAGATGATTGCCGGTTCCGCTGTTGTCATATATGGCAATGCTGGCATCTTCCCCAAAGAGATTGTTTTCGGTGGGTGGTGACAGGAAGTTGCGGATGGTGTTGATGATGGCAAGTGTTGGCAGTTGGACATTGCTGCCGTCGGGTGACGTAAAGGGTTGTGTTTCAAAGCCCAGCCGGAAAAAGTGATTTTCAATCGTGTTAGGGTCAAGTGTCAACGCCAGCGGAGCCAACTGAATCATCACATCGAGTGGGATGTTGGTATCGACTATTTCAGTCAAATCCTCGTACAGAGCCGGGATATTGCTCAGATAATCACCCTGTTTCGCCTCATACCAGATAGCCCGCATAATCTGCTGCTGGCGGCGTCCCCGGTCAAAGTCGCTGCTGTTCTTGCGGCTGCGGGCATAAAACAGGGCGGTGATGCTGTCCATCTCGTGAACGCCGACTGGCAGAGTGACGAACTCGAAGATGGGTTCCTCTTCTTCGTCATACTCCCCTGTGAAACGCCAGTCTTGAATCGGGCAGTCAACCGGAATCGTGACTCCGCCCAGTGTATCAATAATCTGCTTGAATCCGTCGAAGTCTACCATTGCATAATAATGAATACGGATGCCGAAATTGTAGAGAATAGTCTGGCGCAGCAGCCCGAAGCCGCCATCCGTCCAGCCGATACTTTCACCGCGTCCATAGGCCAGATTCAGACGCTGCATACCCCAATCTGGAATGTATACATACAGGTCGCGGGGCAGGGAAATCATGGAAACGGTGTTGGTGGTGAGATTGACGCTGACGATAATCATCGTATCGGTGCGGAAAACGCCGTCTGCCTGATCAATCGATGCACTGTCATGACCCAGCATCAAGAAGTTGATGATTTCATACTCTGTGCCCTCGCGGTCACGTGCAATGAGCAGCGGCATCCGAGTTGGAATGGCCGTTCCACCCGAAATCATCCCCGGCTCTGGATTGAGCGGATAGAGCACGGTCGGGGTTGCCAGCGCATTTGGGGTGGGTACAGGTGTAGCG
Organism: Chloroflexota bacterium; assembly: GCA_022616515.1. Lineage (GTDB taxonomy): Bacteria > Chloroflexota > Anaerolineae > Aggregatilineales > J027 > JAKEEQ01. The sequence continues at coordinate 15,531 of JAKEEQ010000468.1, forward strand.
GTCTCAGTTGGCGTGCTGGTTGGTGGCAGTGGTGTGTGTGTTAGGGTTACTGTTGCGGTCGGTTCTGGCGTATCTGTCGGCGGCGGTGTGTTGGTGATTTCCGGTTCGCCAAAAGGGGTGTTCGTTGGAAAAAGGGCAGTTCCCTGTTGGACAAAATCAGGTTGTCCGCCGGAACTACGATTAGCCGAAACAGTGCCGGACACTATTACCACAATAACGACAAGTAGCAGTAAAAGCAACGAACGTTGCATAAAACAAGTCCTTGAAAGAAATTTGACCGATTTGCGAGGGGAAGTGTAACGGCAATGGAAAACCTTGCCAAGACAAAAGCGGGGAATCGTAGGAAAGGAGGGGCAATCGATACCCCTCCCGTGATTGTGTCAGGGTAAACGCCCCTCTTCGACCCAACCTGTCAATCCGGCGCAGTTGATCTCGTAGTAATTGACGCCATCAAGGCTGCCAACGCGCACGATTTCTGCGTCGAGACCGGCAAAGCAGGCTGCGTTCGAAATCTGATTGGGGCCGGGGAAGACATGCAGTGTTTCAGGTGACGGTCCGGGGAACTGCACAATATCACCTACCAAATAGAGCGGATCAATAGGTTCGCCGAGGGCCAATGACGGGTCCAGATCTTCGGCTGAAAAAGGTTCATAGCCAAGATAGGTACGCCACTCATTCTGCAATTCCACGAATGAAACACCGACCACCTGTTCAATGGCGTCCGCCAGAACGATGTTTCTGGACAGCAAGTCAACAATTTGCGCATGGGTTTCGAGGCCACCATAATTAGTCAGCAGCCAATTGATAAACGACACGCCCATGTCGTAAGCCAATGCATAGCAGCCATCCGCTTCATAGGTGAAGGCACTGATATTCCCTTCAAGGGATGGCGCATCTTGAAGCGTTGCCAGATTGACCAGGCGGCTGTCGTAGTTGCCTGCTTCGTAGGTAAAGTAATCGGCCTGACCTTCTACCCACCAGTTCGGTCCAACATTCACCCCTTTATCAAATTGATAGAGATGGGCGATTTCATGGGGCACAACGCGGAAAATCATGTCATCCACACGGAACTGCTCGGTGCGGTCCTCCAATGGCGTGAGGTAAATGCAATTCGCCTGACGTTCAAACCAGTCCTCGGTCGGGACGGAAATACTTTGAATTGTCATGCCCAGCGAATCGCTGGTATAGCCAGCCGCATTGGAGTTGGTCAGGCCGCTGCCTTGAAATTCGCCGAGTGTTTCGCGATCAGGATAGACAACGCCGACCGGCTTATAACTGATGCGACCACCAAATCCCTCAATACGGCGCGGTTCTGTTGAACCGACAGCCAGTGTAATGCCCTCGGCGACATATTCGGCACTCACTTCCTCAAAGCCGAACCAGTAGATAATCACATCGCCGGTTTCCACCCGGTTCCACTCACGAGTCGGGTCCCAATATTCTGCTGCATGGGTGGGGCCGTCCAGTGAGTTGCCTTCTTCGTCACGGATGCGCCAGTAAAATTCAAATTGGGTCCAGGCAGGCTGCCCGCTGCCGGTATCCCAGGGTCGGGCAGTCCACTGCTCTGTTTCATCGTCATACGTGGCCGCGAAACGCGTACTGGAGCCGTTCACAAACTGCATGAACAGGATTACATCAACGATGTCGCCCGCCCCGGAGGACGCAGTAACGGCGAATTCCATGCCACGCGGATAATTTGAGGACACTTCGGTTTCGCCAAGTGTTAACCCGTCCTGTTCAATTCCATCAAATGTCAGGGTTATGTCTTCGCCACCAGCAGTTGTCAGGTCATAGACAAGTTCGTCAATGGGGTGGGCAGTGGGGGTGGGAATAAGACCATTTCCGCCATTCTGGGCCATTGTGGGCGCAAAGGTGACAATGGTCAGGCCAAGAATAAATGTGCAAAGTAAAAGGGCTATTTTTCTCATCTATACTTCTCCGCTAAAATCAACGTTCGGGCATAAGTCTACAAGGTTGCCCTCACCAGAACAATTCATTACCCAGATTTATCATCGGACTTTCATCAATGATCGACAATCCCGCTCATGATTTGCACTTCAAGTGGACGTGGCGACCCTATCAGGACCGCGTTCTGGATATGATAGACCAGCATATTTCGGACCGTAAACTGCATGTCGTAGCCGCACCGGGTTCGGGAAAAACGACACTGGGTATTGAGGTATTTCGCAGGTTGGGTGCGCCCGCCCTCGTATTGTCGCCAACGCGGACCATTCGCGACCAATGGGTGAGCCGTCTGAAGGATTTTTTACCGGACGGGTCCAGCCAACCGGATTGGGTCAGTACACATCTGGACGAATTGAAATTCTTTAATTCGATAACCTATCAGGCGCTGCACACCAGATACCGGGAAACGATGTCACTGGAAGAAGAAATTGATGATCTTGACAACGTGATCACCAATCAGGAAATGACCGATTTTGTCGAAAAACTGCGGGCAGCCCGCATCGGAACCTTGATATTGGATGAAGCGCATCATCTTCGGGTGGAGTGGTGGAAGGCCCTGACAGCGGTGATTGACCAGCTAGATGAGATTCATCTGGTGGCGCTGACGGCAACCCCACCCTATGATGTGGTGGGTTCGGAATGGTATCGCTATCAGGAGTTGTGTGGGCCAATTGATGAGGAAATCTCAGTGCCAGAATCGGTGAAGGTCGGCACGTTATGCCCTCATCAGGATTTCGTGTACGCCATTGAGCCGCTCGAAGATGGTAAATCGTTTGTGCGCCAATATGAGCAAAACCGGCAGCGACTGTTCGCAGAATTGCTGCAAGACCCGGTCATGATAACGGCGGTGCGGACGCATCCTTTTGTTGTGAATCCCGCTCCCGATGAAGTGCTGGCAAATCCAGAACTGGCGTTTTCGCTGCTGTCCTATCTGAAAACGCGCGGCGAAACATTGCCCAAGCAGCTTCAAAAGTTGATGGCGGTTTCCAATGAAGATGTTCCTCCGATGAACAAACGATGGTGGCAAATTCTGGTGAGGGCCTATCTCTATGATAATAACTGGCCTGTCGATGCCAGTCACCGTGAGGAGTTGATGAAGACGCTGCGGGCGAGAGGGCTGCTGTGGCGGCGTGAGTTATATCTGGATAATTCGCGACAGGTCAAAAACCAACTCTCTACCAGTGCCGCCAAAGTCCAAGCCTGCGTCAACATCTATCAGATGGAGCGTAAGGTACGCGGTAAGGACTTGCGGATGGTTATCCTGACCGACTATATCCGGGACGAAGCACTTGGCGATGCCAACGCGATACTGCAATTGGGGGCATTTCCCATCTTCCGGGCATTAACCAGATGGATACCTCCGCATGAGGCCGAACGAGTGGCGCTGTTGACGGGGCGAGCTTCCATCGTGCATCGCAATCGGCTTGCCAATCTGCGCCAGATTATGCCAGACGTTTCGTGGGAAACGTTGGGCGGCTTACCTGATTACGTCCGCATTACCTCATCGCGCCTGAACGAACTCACCGAAGCGTTCACGCAGATGTTGGGGGATGGTCAAATTCAGGTGCTGGTTGGAACCCGCGCTCTGCTGGGGGAAGGTTGGGATGCGCCCGTTGTCAATTCTCTCATTCTGGCGAGTTTTGTTGGCTCATTTATGCTAACCAATCAAATGCGGGGGCGTGCCATTCGGGTGGACATCAACCGACCCGATAAAGCTTCCAGCATCTGGCACATCGTGGCGATGGACCCTACTTCGCAGAGTGGACTGGAAGATTTTGCGGACCTCGACCGCCGCTTTCATACCTTCGTGGGGCTGGGAGCCAGCGAACCCATCATCGAGAGCGGATTACGTCGGCTGGAACTGCCGCGTTTGTGGAGCGGCAATGCTATCGAGCGCAACAATCAGACGATGGGCAAACGGCTGGAAAATATCGACTCGCTGCACCAGCGCTGGGCGGAAGCGACGGGCGCAGGCGTAGAAGGGCGGGTCATCCCCAGCATCGAGAGTTCCGGCTTGCCACAGATTCGCGCCTTCCATCTCACGCGAACGCTGTTGGCGCTGATTATGGAAACGCTAATGATCGTGGGGTTCATTGTGAGTTATTCACTGCAAGGAACCGTCACGGGAAGCGTGAGTTCATTTCTAACGGTGCTGTTCATCGCGCTGGGAATTGCCTTGATTGTCACCCTGCCGCGATTTATCCGCATTATGTACATGGGCATTCGGCACCTGCCGGTCGATGGATCGGTGCGGCAAATTGGTTTAGCGGTCCGAGATGCGCTGTGTGAGGCAGATTTACTGCGGACAGAATGCCGACGGTTGAAGGTGCTGGCGCAAAAACTCGATGATGGCTCATTCGGGGTTACACTCACGGGTGGAACATACTACGAGGAGGCACTCTTTGCGGATTCGCTGGTCGGCCCAGTACCCGGCCGCGGCTTGGAAATCTGGGTCGTCATGGAACACGTTAGAGAGGTAGGTCGCGTAGTCGCCGCCGTTGAACTCGACCATGGCCGC
>JAKEEQ010000469.1 GCA_022616515.1 Chloroflexota bacterium
ATCACTGCCATAATGGGGCCATTATCAACGCACACCGGAAGCCTATGTTCAAGCAATATCTAACCCTCATCCAGAACAACGCCGAATTTCGCTATCTATGGTTTGCTCAGGTTGTCAGCCTCTTCGGTGACTGGTTCGGCACGATTGCCACTGTGATTCTCATCAGCCGTTTCACCGATTCGGGGGTCGCCGTCGGAACATTGTTCGTCTTGCGAGCACTGCCGCTTTTTGCGCTGGGGCCAGTGGCGGGGGTGATTGCCGACCGTTTCGACCGCAAAAAAGTTTTGATTGTCTCAGACCTGCTGCGCGTTGTGATTGTCCTCGGCTTTTTGCTCGTTCGGGACGGCAGCCTCGTCTGGTTGATTTACCTTCTTACCGTGCTCCAATTCAGTATCTCGGCCTTTTTTGAACCTGCCCGCAATGCCCTGCTGCCTACTCTGGTAAACAAGGACGAACTGTTGGTTGCCAACACCCTGTCCAGTTCAACATGGTCGGCTATGCTGGCCTTCGGTGCGGCCATAGGTGGAGCCGTCACTGGCATTTTTGGCACGGATACTGCCATTGTCCTTGATGCGCTGACGTTTCTCGTCTCTGCCGCATCGGTGATGCAGATCACCCGTGATACGCGCCCGGTCCGTGATGAAGCCGAAATTGGCGGCGGTTGGATGGACATGATCGATGGCTTCCGCTACGTATTGGACCGTCCGCGCATCGGCGTGTTGACGCTAACGAAAGGCATGTCTCAGGTGGGCACGGGGGACATCATGATTGCCCTGTATGCCGCCCATGTTTTTATCATAGGCGAAGATGGCGCAATCACATTGGGGGCGCTGTATGCATCCTTTGGCGTGGGTGCGATTTTGGGGCCGGTAATCGGTAATGCGCTGGGTGATGAAAGTGACCGCTTTCTGCAAAATTTCATTCTGGTCGGATTTCTGGTAATGCCAGTTGGCTGGATTTTGTACGGGGCTGCGCCGCTGCTGCCCATTGCTATGATCGGCATTTGTTTCCGGGCAATTGGCGGCTCGATCAACTGGGTATACAGCAGCGTATTGATTCAGATGAAAGTACCAGATAAATTCATGGGGCGCGTCTTTGCGCTGGACTTTAGCATCTTCACGCTGATGATGGCAATCGCCGTGTGGGGCACTGGCTTTCTAATAGACACCTTAGACATCGACCCGCGTACCATGTCCTTTTATCTGGCTGCGGGGCATCTTGCCCCGGCAATGTTGTGGTGGTACTTCATCAGCAACAGAAATCTGGCTCCAGCCGCCCCGGACTTCGCCGCCGCCGGACAGGATTGAGCACATGGCAACGTAGATATCACATTCTCGCATCGCTGAAGCACTGCTGGCAGAGGGATTACCCGGCGGAAGTTAATGACTATGTGGAAAGAGCAATTGCGGTGACGTTTGTGCGGCTTCAGGACAGGGGTATTAAAAAACTGGCGAGGTAAGGCGCTCGCCAGCTATGTGAGTGAAGTGAAGCACCTTTATTGTGCTCCCCGGTTAAATTATAGAACAAATTTTCTATTAGTCGCGTTAGAGTATTGTTAGAATCAAAATATATCTTGCAGCGAGGAAAATAGCGATGCAGGTGGCGTTTATCTCCGATATTCACGGCAACCTTATTTCACTGAATGCGGTTCTGGCAGATATAGACCGCGAACAAGTGGATGAACTGGTTTGTCTGGGAGATGTCGCCACACTCGGCCCCCAACCACGCGAAACCGTTGACCGTCTGCGCGAGTTGGCCTGCCATTTTATTGTAGGCAATCACGATGATGATGTGCGTGATATTCTCGGCACATGGCAGCGCGACGATCACCCGCCGTTTATCAAGGAAGCAATTGAATGGTGTGCGCAGGAGTTGACGCAGGAGCAGCTTGACTTTATTGGAAGTTTTCAGTCCAGACTGGAACTGGCGCTAGACGACAACCTAACGCTGTTGTGTTTTCACGGCTCACCACAATCTACCAAGGATGTTATCCTCCCCACGACACCAGACGATCAATTAGATGCCTATTTACGTGGATACAGGGCAACAGTGCTGGTAGGCGGTCATACTCATGTCCAAATGCTGCGCCGTCATAAGGGGATGTTACTGGTCAATCCCGGTAGTGTCGGCATTCCGATGGATCAACAGCCTCCACCGCAGATGCCTGTTCTCTATCCCTGGGCCGAATATGCCATTGTCACCGTTCAAAATGGGAATATCAATATTGAACTACGTCGCGTAGCAGTGGATATTCAGGCCATCAAACAAGCGTCTTTGTCCAGCGACCACCCACTGCAATGGGCGAATTTATGGCCGACTAAATGACGTCCCCTCCAATGCAGTTATTGAAGGGGAAATAGAATGCTTTATATGTTAAGCAGATGCCTCTCAGTTGCTGATTTGCGCCAGAACCTCTTGATTGACAACACTCACATATGAGTTATTCAATAGTGCATCAATCATTAACCGCACCGCTTCATCGGCAACGGCATCCTGCGCTTCAAGCGTGCTTGCCCCGAGATGCGGCGTGTGGACAACGCCATCCAGCCCAATCAACGGGTTATTTTCATCGGGCGGCTCGGTTTCATAAACATCCAACCCGGCCCCGGCAACCTTGCCCGCCTTAATGGCGTCGGCCAGCGCAAACGTGTCAATCAAACTGCCCCGTGCTGCATTAATAATGCGTACACCGGCTTTCATGCTGGCAATGGCGTCAGCGTTAATCATATGCCGCGTCTCATCGGTGACCACCGCGTGCAGGCTCAGATAATCGGCCTGTGCATAAAGCTCTTCAAGGTTATCGACTATCGTTGCGCCGTCGGGAATGGATTCCAGATAGGGGTCGTAGGCCACAACCTTCATGCCAAAAGCAGCGGCACGAGTTCCAACGGCCTGACCGACTCGCCCGAAACCGACCAGCCCCAGCGTCTTGCCATTGAGTTCCGTGCCCATCCACTCTTTACGTTCCCAGCGCCCTTCAACCAGTGCCTGATGCGCTCTGGGGATATGGCGGGCCAGTGCCAGCATCAATCCGAGCGTCATCTCCGCCGTCGCGATAGTGTTGCCACTCGGTGTATTCATTACCACAATGCCGCGCTCTGTAGCCGCCGCAAGGTCAACGTTGTCTACACCAACCCCGGCGCGGGCGATGGCTTTTAACTTTGTTGCGGCAGCCAGCAGTTCGGCATCCGCCGTCGTCCCGCTGCGAATAATCAACCCGTCGGCGTCGCCAATGACTGCCATCACCTCGGCACGGCTCATTTTTGTGCCGGGATGGTCAAACGTGATGCCATCCTGTTGTTCTAAGATGGCAATCCCAGAGTCCCCCAGCGGGTCAGATACAAGAATGTGCATAAATGTTCATCTCCCTACATAAAATGAGCGGACACTTTGCCCGCTCTTCATCACGACTTTCAAACGAATTAGCGCTGTTGCAGGTAGTCTTCAATGGCTTCAAACAGCATTTCCAGATGTTCCGGCTGACAATCTCCCATGTGCGCAATGCGAATGGTCTTTTCCTTGATTGCGCCATAGCCATTTGAGACAACCATACCCCGCTCGCGCAGGAAAGCATTCATCTCGCTGACAGGGACGTTCAGGGTGTTGCTGAGGGTGGTCAGCGTTGGCGAGCGATAGCCTTCTTCAGCAAACAGCTCAAAGCCAACACTGGTCGCCCATTCCTGAGTCATTTCGGCCATCTGTTGATGACGCGCCACGCGAGCTTCAATGGTCTCTTCCAGAATATCGTCAAGCTGCCGGTCAGCGGCAAACATCAGGCTGATAGGTGGTGTGGCGGGGGTGTTGTTTTTCTTGTGATATTTCTCCATTTGCAGCATATCAAAATAGGAGCCGCGAAATTGGATTTGCTCGGCACGGGCCAGAACCCGGTCTGATACTGCCCCGAATGCCATGCCCGGCGGCAGTGCAAATGCCTTTTGTGTGCTGGTCAGCGCCACATCCAGCCCCCACTCATCATAATGAACGGGTGCGCCAGCAAAACAACTCACCATATCGACCATGAAAAGCGTATCGTCGTACTGTTTGACGATTTCTGCATATTCCGGGACAGGTTGCAAAACGCCGGTGCTGGTCTCGTTATAGACAACGGCCACAGCGTCATATGTGTCCTGCTTGAGCGCTTCCTCAAGCTGCTCTGGTTTGACAGCTTTGCCCCAATCCGCCGAAATCACGTCCACGCTTTTGCCATTAAGTTGGCTGACTTCTGCCCAGCGTTCACTGAAAGAGCCGCTGGTCAAATGCAGGATTTTCCTGTCATCACGCACGGCGCACCGCGAAGCAGATTCCCACACACCACTGCCCGATGATGTGTAGATATACACACGGGCTTGCTCCGTGCCAAACAGTTTCTGCAATTTGGGCTGCATGCGAGCATACAGATTGGCAAATTCGCCGCTGCGATGCCCAATCATCCACTCGGTCTGGGCATCCAGAATTTCAGGGCGAACTTCCACCGGACCCGGCAAAAAAAGGCGGACGTGATCGATTTTTGTTTTTGGCGTACTGGTCATAAATATCTCCCTTAACTAGGTTGCAGATAATGATTTCTTGAGTTCGATAATCGGCTCGATAACGGTTGGGTCTTTTTCGGTCCCGATGGCGGCATAAAAGCTGACATAATCGCCATAAAAGATAGCGTGCAGCATTTGTGCCAGCAGGCTCCGTCCACGCGGGCGGAACTTATCCACGTTAAAGCCGTTTTGCAGCATCAGCTTGAATGTCAGGCTGTGCCTGAGTGCCACGCGCGGATGGTCATACTCGCGGGATGTGATGAACACCACCGCGATTTTCGACATCAATTCTTTGGGATTTTCAATACCCACGACGGTATTGTGATTCATTTCGGGCATCGGATCATACATTGCCCAGAATTTGGAGTTTTCGTTGAATTGCGTTTTCCAGCGGCGGGCCACCACTTCAAAGACTCCGCCACCGACAAACACCGGAATACGACCCATGCACTGCCCGGCCTGTCGTTTGGCTGGATTATCTTCGGCGTCAACCTCAATCCGGTAGCGTTCACGGTATTTTTTCAGGTTGTCTATGGCATCAATAAAGTCATCTTCGATGGACTTGTCTGTCCAGCGCAGTCGATGGGCAAGGGCCAACAGTAACCCTAATGACCAACCTATCGCCGCGCGGGGCTGCCCTATGTCTGGCTCGAATTGCCAGAGTGTATGCCCGTGATGCTTCGCAAAATTTGCCAGCTTGCCGCCTGTGGTGATGGCGATCACCCGGCAATCGCGCTCGGTGGCCTGCTCGTAAACGGCAAGCGTTTCCTCGGTATTGCCGGAGAAACTGCTGACAATGACCAGCGTATCGTTACCCTGTGCATAGGCGGGTAAATCATATCCACGCAGGACAACTATCGGAACCGGGCATGTCGTTGCGACATAGCTTGCCAGCAAATCGCCACCGATGGCTGAACCACCCATCCCGGCGATAACCACCTGCCGTACGTCACTCAAATCATCGGGCAGGGGTAGTGCGCGGCCCAATTCCCACGCCGCTTCATAGTGCTCCGGTTGGTCGTCAACATGCTGGAACATGTTGTCTTTGTCGATGACAGCGTAGTCGTTGATATTATCCAGAAACATAAAGTCAAACTCTCCCTGATTCATCACCATTATGCGTGAGATGGGAGCTAATCATCAATAGCCGTGATGATAGCGCAGGTTTCCCAATTTCCGTTTGTGCATTTTGCCACGAATGCCAGATTAACCATCAATCGGCGGTTCAATAGGGGCGAATTCGGTATTGATACTGTCCCGAATCCCATATTGTGAAAATTCAATAACCAGATTCATCGTGCCACCTTCGGGTGCAGTTGCATCCACTATCTCCAGCGGAATATTATCCATCGTCAGCCGCAGTTCTAAATCTGTTTCCAGAATATCATCGTCGTCGTCAAACCGAGCAACCATGAAAATCTCGCCACTGAAATCATCGTGTTCCATCAGGATTCGCAGCAGTTCTTCGTCCGGGTCAGTATCCGAAATCAATACACTGAAGAACGCATCAAGTTCCTCTTCATCCACCCACATGGTTATCTCGTCAACAGGTGTACCGTCTACCAGTTGCGTTTCCTGCTGCTCAACGCGGTCAACAACATCTACGAGTAAATCCTGTGCTTGAAAAATACTCGTCTCTAACATGAAAACTGCCGGTAGATCAACCAGCCGAATAGGTTCCGGGACAACGTCAAATGAGTTATAGGACTGCCATCCGATTTCAAGAGAAGGGGCACGGCCATTGACTTCCAAATAATCGGCATCGACATAGAGCATGCCATCCGTAAAGATCATGTCCGCCAGTAAGTGAAATGCACGGTTGTCCTCAGGGGCGCGATAATCATAGACAATATCAACGGTTCCGGCGCGGCTTTCTTCACTTCGGGACCGGATGATATAACCGTCAGTGATAGTCTGTGTCCGCTCAGAACCAGTAAAGGATTCCTCGCCGTCAATAAACACCGTAAAAGACACATTAAAGTCGATTTGTACTAAACTGGCATAGCTGAAGTAAATTTCTTCCCGCTCAATCCCGACGACAAACCGCTCAAATAGTTCCTCCTGACCCTCCTGAGCAGTCGTAGGAGCAACCAGCATCACCATCATCGTCAAGAGGAACAGCCACCGCATTCCGTCATTCTCCCTGATCATCTACCGGAACGACAATCGCGTCATACTCGCTATCAATATTTGAAATGGTGCCAATCTGCGTCGTGTCAACCGACAAATCAAGCGTAGTACCCACCGGGAAGCCCTCAAGTTCCAGTTCACTCAGATCAAGATCGTCAATCGAGACCACTATGGAGATATTTGTCAGCAGCAGATTGTCATCTGCATCTAGATTCGCCGTAAAGATAATCTCGCCTTCAAGCTCCGCCTGTTCCAGAATTTGCCAGAAAATGTCCTCGCTGGCCTGTAAATTGAGAAAGTTAAGAATATCATCTTCAATCACTATTTGAATGACATCAACGGGCGTTCCATCACTGAGTTGACCTTCCTTGATGGTCACTTCGGATGCCGAATCGCGAATTAAATTACGGTTAAACAGGGTATCTTCTTCAGAATCAAAAACCTCATCCAGCCGGAGTTCCTCTAGCGCCGCCGGAATATCTTCAGCGTTGTTGTACATCTGCCAGCCCGGTTCAATGGGGGGAAGTACGGTGCTGATTTCAGTGTACATCGCATTGACATATAACATGTCGTCAACCGTAATGACGTCCGCACCAATCGTATAGCGACTGTTATCCTGTGGTGAACGGTAATCGTAAGCGAGAGTTACGGTAGAAGAACTGCGTTCACCATCCTCATCTCGGATCACATAACCATCTGAGTTTGATGTAACGCTCTCCAGAAACTCCACCGTCTGCCCCAAAAAGGAGACTTGCATTTCAAATATGTAGAATTCCGTAGTGGTTGCTGTGAAACTGGTATATGTATCGGCTTTATCAGCCGCTGCAAACATCCTCTCAATTAATGCCTCTTCCTCTTCCGACAACTGAGTCTGTGCCGAAAGGGGTATGGTTGGAAGCAAGAGTGCCAGCAAAAGTATGATCGTTAGCCACCGCATAATAAAAGTTTCCTTTGCAACAAAAAAGGGGAGCACCTGGCTCCCCCTATTCTACCTGATATTTTTACTCGACAGGGACCTCAATCGGTTCGACCTCAGCATCGATATTGGAGGCAATATCGATCTG
>JAKEEQ010000046.1 GCA_022616515.1 Chloroflexota bacterium
CCCTGTCCTTTTCCAAGCTGGATCGCTACCATGATATGCTCTTCCGTTGGTTTGTTGATCACTACAATCGTTTATGTATCAGTCAATAGTTCACCTCCACCTAGCGAATACAGGTATTGGTATCGAGCAGATACTTTCATTCAATCTCATCTCGCACGTCAGCATGGAGCGGCTGATTGCGCTCAATGGGATCATCTGCCAGGCTGCCATAGGTCAGATCAAGGAACTGTTCCCAGGGTATATGTCTGTAGGCTTCGGTTTCGATATCCTGCTTGAGTGCTTTGCTGAGATATTCCAGCAGCCGGACTTTTTCGGTCAGCGTCATGCGGCTGGTAAGTCGGATGGCTTCCTCGTAAACGGTCATCGTTCACCTCCTCCGTTTACCTGATTCTACCATCCTTCCAGTAGCAGGTATATCTCTACTGTCACTCAGAGTAATAAGTTATCCACCTTTTCGAAAAAGCGGCGTAAATCCTTGCCTTTCTCGCTCACGGGTGCTAGAGTCCTTTCCAATCGGTTCGGTCAGGCGTGACACTATAAGCGATAATTCAAAGGCACTAAAATCTGATGACATCACAAAATGCAATTGATGTCCTGAAACTTCACGAAAATCAACTGCTTAAGGAACTGGGTACAGCAGATTGGCTCGTTGCGGTTCCTGACGAGACGCCCCCTATCACCATCACGGCGCAGTGGCGGCACACTATGCAAGACTATGCAGGAAAACAGTTTGTGCGGTGGGTGATGGAAGGTGTAGACCATGTGCACACAAACGATTATGATCCTCCGTGGGATCATTCTGGCAGCTTAAGAAGGATCAGCACAGATCCTCTGATTCTACTGGCACGCCACCATTCGTTGTCTGAGTGGGCTGAAAATGAATATACCGGGCACAGTGACGCGACCTTTATGTCGGGCATGGGGCTGCGCTGGATAACGTATGATGAAGACATCCGCGATTACATTGAAAGGCAGCTCTACGAGCTTTTCAATATTCATTGTGCGAACGCCTGGAATCTTGAGAGTGTCGATGATTTATTTGACGATGACCGCTGGGTTTTTGGCGATACGACATATGTCGTATCGAGCCTTTCTTACGCGGTGTTAGAGGAAAACTTGCAATTATCGACTGCCGAAGCATGGCAGCAGTTTGAAGATGACATCCATGCGGAAAACGAAGCAAGGCGCAAAAAAACTGAACAACACCAACTCATGCAACGGCAGGTAAGGCAGTTCTGGGAACTATATTTTCCCGACTTGATGGACATACGTATTGAAATGCCTTTGTTCCGGGAGATGGGACTGGAAGAGCGGATCGCTGAGGTGCTGGCGGATGCTGATCCGGCCATCGTTCGGATGATGGCGGAAGTATATATCCCCGGCATGTATTCCAATTCAGTGCGTGAACGTATTAAAGATATTGTGAAGCGTGCGAATATGTAACCAACAGTTTGCGTTTGCGGGGCGTAACGTTTTGCTCACAAACGCTCCGCATCAAATCTCAGACGCCTCCGTTGAGCGTCCCTACTCCCTCATTCTATGTTCGCAGTGTCAAGAAAGGGCACGCTCCAGAGCGGCTCGGTCCGTTGGGCCGCCGTGCGTCGCGAGCATGTGCTCAACGGGCAGTTTGAGCAGCGGGCGCAAGTCCTCAATGATCGCCTCACGGACCCTGCTCTTGCCGAGCCGCTGGCTGATCTCTAGACCCTGACCGAAATCGACGAGTGTGTCACCACAGATGACCGCATGATGGCTCTCGATCCAGAGAACGGTATCGTTCAGCCATCGCCCCGGAAACACGTCGATTCCAAATGGAAGCCGGTCGCCGGGCGTGAACGGGTGTGCCTCACCCTTACTCTCACGGAGCAGCCAGATCAGGTCCGGGCTGCCGTCTCCAGCCTGTTCAGCAGTGATGCCGAACTTCCGTATGAGATCTTCTGCGGTGTCGGGTAGCGGCGTGTAGACCGGTACACCGAGCCGCTCAACCAGACTCCGGGCATCGCGCTCGTGCCAGGGACAGGTAAGTATGATTGCTGTCTCGCGGTCAGCCGCGAGGACTTCGAGTTCATTCGGGACGGCCAGCGGGTCGAAGAGCAGTAGATATTTACCGGTATCGACCGCGTAAGATGAGACATACTTATCCCACGGCTCACCCGGTTCCCATTCCGGGTGCGGTGCCTTCCAATGCCATAGACCTGTTTGCAACTGGTTCATAGATGACTTTTGCATCGCTGTTTCCTTTATTTATTTCCATTGAGGTAGTAGTGACCTATTGACTGATGAGTGATTTTCTTTTTTTCGGACAGCATGGATGCTGTCCCTACGATTACTCACGACTCCCGTAGGGACGCCCAACGGGGCGTCCGCCAGCTAAACCACCGTATCAGTCAAAGCGTTACCACCACCGCCATCGAATTTTTGTGAGGTAGTAAGCAAGCACAAATCCGAACGTATGTTCTATAGATTATTTTGTAAAAGTCAAAAAGTCAAGGAATATGGGGGTCTTGTTTTACAGCGTCAAATTTTTGGCGAACAGATGTTCGAGTTGTTATAATCGGCCTACTTTCCTTCGTTTACTACGTGTATAGGCTGCTGATGACAACGATAACACTCTCACAGGACGCTGTTCGCGGGTTGATGATTGCCGCGCAGGGCTTGCATCAGGACTCACGACCACCCACATCCAAACAAGACGTTCGCTCCATCATCCGCCAGATGCATGTGCTGCAAATTGACAGCATTCATGTCATCGCCCGCAGTCCCTATCTGGTGCTGTGGAGCCGCCTCGGACAGTATGATCCCCAATGGCTGGATGAACTGTTGGCGGAAGGTGCATTGTTTGAATACTGGTCACACGCGGCGTGTTTCCTGCCCATTGAAGATTATCCGCTGTATCAATCCGCCGTCTGGATGGCTGAGCGTGTCCAATCCTGGCTGGATGAAAATGCGGAGATTGCCGGGATGGTACTCCATCACATCCGTACCAACGGGGAAACGCGCTCCGCCGATTTCAAGCGCACCGATGGTCAGACGGGCGGTTGGTGGAACTGGAAAGAGGAGAAAACTGCACTGGAATGTCTCTTCTATACCAGAGAATTGATGGTCCGCAGACGCGATAATTTCCACCGGGTCTATGACCTGCGTGAACGGGTTTTTCCCGATTTGGACAAGCTGCCAGAAGTATCTCTCGCTGATTCTCATGACCAGTTCGTGCTTAACACTATGCTGGCGCTCGGAGTGACGAAGGCCGCATGGATAGGCGATTATTACCGCTTAAGCAAGACCGAAGCCAAAGCTGCTTTTAACCGCCTCGAAAAACAGGACCGAGTGATGGCGGTCGAGGTTGACGGCTGGGATACGCCGGGTTATATCCATCCCGATAACCGCGCATGGGTCGAAGCTGTGGCGGGCGGTGAAATCCCGCAGTCCAAAACGACCTTTTTATCACCGTTCGACCCGCTGGTTTGGGACCGCGAACGGGCACTTGACCTGTTTGGTTTCGACTACAAAATTGAGGTTTATACGCCCGAAGCCAAACGCAAATATGGCTATTTTACGCTGCCGATTCTGTACAATAACGCGCTGATTGGCCGCCTCGATCCCAAAGCCCATCGCAAAGAAGGGATTTTTGAGGTCAAAGCGCTGCATCTCGAACCCGGCGTGGTTGTGGATGATAGGCTGGTCGCTGAGTTGAAATCTGCACTAAAAGCGTGCGCCGCATGGCACGAAACGCCGCAGGTCATTGTCCGCTATGCTACCGAACCGGGTCTCTCTGAACAGCTTTCGGATTGATGTCGTTTTTTTCCAAAACTTTGCCCGTGTGTTGGGTTAAGATATGACTGTTGATAGCGAAAGGGAGAACAACCATGAGAAAACTAATCGTCACCGAATTTCTATCACTCGATGGTGTTATGGAAAACCCAATGTGGACGTTTCCTTACTGGAATGACGAGATCGCAAAGTTTAAGGGCGAAGAGTCAGAGTCCGGCGACGCCTTACTGCTGGGGCGCGTGACCTATGAGGGATTTGCCGCAGCGTGGCCTAACAGCAAGGACGAAGGAGCCGATTACTTTAACAACGTCCGCAAATATGTCGTCTCGACGACACTGGATGAGGCGAACTGGAACAACTCTGTGATCATCAAAGACAATGTTGTGGATGAAATCACCAAACTCAAGCAGCAGGACGGTAAGAACATTGTGGTCCACGGCAGCGGGAAGCTGATTCAGACACTCATGGAGCATGATCTCGTTGACGAATACCGGCTGCTCATTTACCCGCTCGTTTTAGGCAAGGGACAGCGCCTATTTGAAGACGATAGCAACGTAAAACTGAATCTTGTTGATTCACAGGTCATCAGTTCAGGCGTTGTCGCGCTCGTCTACGAGCCGAATCGGAAGTAACACGATTTCAAAAGAGGACAGGGCAACTCACTGAGTCGCCCTGAATCCTTATTCCCCGACAATCGCCGCAATCCAGGGCATATGCTGGCGGTAGTGGTGCGCCGTGTTCCACCTTACATAATCAATAATCGGACGCTCTGAACTTGAGTCTGGTTGAAAATGGCGGTGCGGAAGCAGCAAATCTTCTTCGGTCATCGTATCGAGTTTCTTCATGATACGGTCGTGATTCTGGTGCAAGGTCTGCATGACCTCATCCAGCGGCATGTCGTGATAACGCTGCTGAAGCACCGCGTTGATCGGGTCGTCATCCTGTTCCCATACTTCCGGAGAAATATCGAGGGCTTCACGCTTGGATTTACCTTCGATCAGTGCCAGCGCAGCCTTTTCCCACATCGCAAGATGGATAACATGATCTTTAGCTGTCCATCCGGCGGCATCGGTGGGACCGGTAAGCTGCTCTCTGGTCAGCGATTCAAGATAGGAGGTCAGTTCGTTCCAGCTTGCGTCTATCTCGTATATCAGGTCTTCGCGAGTTAACGACTTGTCAGAATTGCTCATAATGCTCCCCTTGAGGAATCCGAAAATATCGGCTACATTTTAGCACAGGTGTTCTATACAGTACAAGCCGGATTCGGATGCCACGCCAAATGATGTAACCCGCAAGGTGGTCATGGTAAACTGGTGTGAAAGTAGTGCTTATCTGGAGTGAAAATTGATCATTTCTGTGCCTGCCACTGATTCACATTCCAGCTATATCCTCTACGAAACAGAGTATCACCGCTATTCAGGTGAAGGCATAGGATTATTATCCATCAAGTCTTTTTTCGGTGGGCAGGCGCTCTATGAAGTGGGGCGCAACTACTTTCGGGTCGCTGAGGACACACATCTGGTCCTGAATCATGGACAACCTTACGCCATCCACATTGAAGCCGAGCAAGCCGTCGAGTCATTTTGTATATTTTTCGCGGAAGGCTTCGCGGAAGACGTTCACCGTGCATTGACTCTGCTAGCTAAATTGGATGATGTGACGCGACCCGATGCGTCACTCAATTTTTTCGAGAAAACGTACCATCACGATAGTTGTGTGACACCTGCCATTCTAAAATTGCGGACAGGCATCAAAAGCGGGAACATCACCACAGGCTGGTTGGAAGAGCAGATGCACCTGCTCATGCAAGGTTTGCTGCATGTTCACTACCATGTGTATCGTGAAGTCGAATTGCTGCCTGCGATACGCCCCGCCACCCGCGAAGAGTTGTATCGCCGATTGCATTCCGCTCGTGACTACGCATGTGCGCTTTTTGCCTCTCCGATAACCATCGTTGACTTAGCCGCGATTGCCTGCATGTCACCCAATCATCTGCTGCGCACATTTAAAGAGGTTTTCGGGCAAACGCCGCACCAATTCATCATCACCAAACGTCTGGATGAGGCACAGCGCCTGCTTGAGCAAGATCATTATTCGGTCACCGACATTTGTTTTGAAGTCGGCTTTGAGAGTTTAGGTTCATTCAGTACATTGTTCAGGCGGCGATTTGGCATGTCACCCACCGAATTCCGCCAGCAAAAAAGGTGATTTTCGAGAAGTATCATTTCTCACTTCTTTATAGAATTGAAAACAACATACATTGGAAAAAAGGTGGGGAATATGAGCAACGATTTAAAATTATCAGCAATCGGGCAAATCGCGCTGGTGGTGCGTGATATTGATGAAGCCACTGCATTTTATAGAGACAAGCTTGGTGTGCCGTTTTTGTTTTCAGCACCACCCAAACTCACGTTTTTTGATCTGGCGGGCATTCGCTTGATGCTGGCTGAACCGGAAAATCCTGATGAGACAATCAGGATAGGCAACAATTCGACGCTGTACTTCAATGTTGGCGATATTAACCACGCTTTTGAGGTGCTTCGCCAGCGTGATGTCACTGTCGAGGACGAACCGCACCTCATTGCAACGTTAGGTGCTGTCGAATTATGGATGGCGTTTTTTCGCGATCCTGACGGCAATCTGATTGGGCTTATGTCGGAAGTTCCGGTCAGGTCGTGATTGTGAAGCCAAAGATTTCTACTACACCAACGAAAGCCAATATCAAAAAGGTGTTGCAGCTTCTTGAAGAGATGCCGGGCCATCTTGAACGT
Source organism: Chloroflexota bacterium (assembly GCA_022616515.1). Taxonomy (GTDB): domain Bacteria; phylum Chloroflexota; class Anaerolineae; order Aggregatilineales; family J027; genus JAKEEQ01. Next base: position 6,540 of record JAKEEQ010000046.1, read on the forward strand.
TTGAGTGCTCGTTTATCCGATGCGGAACTGCGAAAACCTCTCGATGAAGGAGAACGCTCGTTTACAGAAGACCTTGCCCATTTGCTCAACAGCGAAGCACTGACAGCGCAAATGATCTATATGGCGCTGCTGGTTGAGGAACCGTATTTTGATGATGTTCATCCCGAACGTCATTGGGGGAAATTGGTCCGCTTTGAGCAGTATTCGTTCGCGGATCTGGTGGCCTATTACAAATTTCGCCGCACGGTCCTGCTGAACGTTCTGCGGTCCTTAACGGATGAACAGTGGGAGCGGGTCATCCGCGAGGAAGGCAAACAGCGTAAAGAGTCCGTTTACTGGCGGGCGCGGGCGCTTGCGCTGCACGAACACGATCATCTCACGGATTTGCAGGGAAAGCTGGCAAAGATTAAGTAAAAGCGGACGTCCCGTTCTTACCGCAACGACACGTCCGCCCAAAATAGCTCTACTCCGCCAATGGATCAGGATTGTTCAGGTATTGCAGGCGCAAATCAGCGGTGGATGCATAACTGAAACCCGACATCGCACCCCAGAATGTCTGCGGCGTCGCTACCCCATCCCGATTCGCCTCGACATAATCCGACAGCCAGCGCATAAACAACTCATCACCCAGCACCTGACGGATTTCGTGGAGCATTTCCACCCCGCGAAAATAAACGGTGTTAATGTAGGGCCGCCAGTTGGTGTAATCATGTACCGTTGAATCCACCGGGTCAGTGCCCACACCATAGGCACGGATGCGAAACTGCCACCAGTCTTCGACCATCGTGGGATAGTAGTGTTCGTAATAGAGCAGTTCGCTGTAGGTTGCCAGCGCTTCATCCAGATAGGGATACAGGCTCTGGTCGTTGGCGATGAGGGCATAGAACCACTGGTGAGCAACTTCATGGACCGTGATGACCGTCAGCCAGTGGACGTTATTGCCATTCCAGCCAATAAACCAGTCGGTGCTCACAAAGACCATGCCGCTGAGTTCAAGACCATCCGGGAACGCACCTTCGGCGATGACAAAACGATCCCAGGGATACTCGCCATAAATCTCCTCATAAAGCGCCAACGCCTGCGCCGCGTCTTCCAGTGCCCGCTCGACGCTGCCGCGATAGGTGGTCGCCAGTGCATACATTTCGACGGTCACATCGCCCACCTGCTGTTCGGATTTCACGTAGATGGTGCTGAAGCTCATGCCCAGATCACGCCCACCGTTAAACGTGATGTCCCACACATGCGGCTCAATCTCCTCGACAGCGCCGGGAGCCACAAACACGACATTCTCAGGCGCGTTTTCAACCCGGATAACGGCGTGCATGTCGGCGGGTTCGGTGACGGCCTGCTCCCCGATGAAATGGCGCTCGGTTGTGTACCACTGGCCCGGTGTCTCATGATTATAGAGGGCAATCACCGGGAACCAGTGCGCGATATTAATTTGTGAGGGTGTATAGGCCAGCCAGCCCAGCGGATTTCTTTCTTCGTCCAGTTCGCTCATGTTAATGTCGTAAACGAGACGCACCTGTGCATCACAGCCCGGCTCAATGGGCGTGATGAGCGGGACCGTCATGCGCATTTCTTCGATGGTCACGCCGGGCAATACCGTATCTTCACCTTCATAGGCGTTGTAAAAGGTCATGGTATTGACCCGCGACAGACGATGCGGCTCGGAGTGAAAAACCAGCTCCGTCAACGGTTCATCGAACTCGTTGCGATAATTGACCGTCTGTTCGACCTGAACCAGACGACGGCTCCAATTAAAGGTCACGTCAAAATCATAACGTGTACGCCGTTCAGAAATTTCCGTGTCACAATCCTGAGCGACTGCCGGGGACGATACCCCGACAGTGCCCATGAACACGACAGCTAATAGTAAGAGCGTGAGATATTTCAACAAGGGTCCACTCCACAGGGTTTGACATCCCAATCGGCTGACCAGTCGGTTGCCGGGTCATTCGTTAGTTGCTGCAAACCTGTGCCGTCGGCGTTGATGATCCAGATGTCCCAATTACCGCTGGCGGTATTTTCAAAGACGATCATCGAGCCGTCGGGACTCCACGATGGGTCTTCGTCTGTGCCAACAAAATCGGTCAGGCGACGTTTGTTGCTGCCATCAACGCTCATCGTGAAAATCTCGGAGTTGGCGCTGGTGCGGGTTGATGAGAAAGCAAACAGTGTGCCATCCGGTGACCAGTCTGGATGTCCGTCATACCACTCATCGGTAGTGATGCGGGTAATTGAGCCGTTGTTGATATTGACCGTATAAATTTCACGTCCGCCGCTTTCATCGGAGAAGTACACCAACAGTGTGCTATCCGGTGACCATTCCGGTGAACGGTCGGTGGCGATGTTGTTAGTCGTCAACTGGCGGCTGTTGCTGCCATCGGCATTCATGACATAAATTTCGATGTCACCGTCACCAGTGCCGTGATAGGCAATCATCGAGCCATCAGCACTCCATGACGGTCCCCAGTCGTCAAAATCATTGTCCGTCAGTTTGGTGATGTTACTGCCGTCATCATTCATAATGTAAATGTCGTAGTCGCCATCGAGATTTGACTCAAACGCCAGTTGGCTGCCACCGGGTGCCCACGAGGGTTTGTCATCAGTGACCTCGTTAAAGGTTAATTGCACGACGTTGGTTCCATCGCCGTTCATGATGAAGATTTCGCTGTCGCCGTCACGATCCGAGGCGAAGGCGATGCGCGTAGTGTCACCCAGCGGATTGTCGGCGAAAACGGTTGGCGTTGGCCCCTGCGCTACAGTGGTTGGCAGCGGCGTGGGGCTGGCTTGCTGTTGCGGCGGCGGCACGACAGTGGCGGTCGGCTGACCGTCAGAGATGGACGGCTCGGCGGTTGGCAGGCTTGAGGTTCGGACGCCAGTCACGACAGCGCACGAGTAATCAAACAGAATGCTGCGGATAAGTTGGAGGCCGTCAAAGTCCGGCACCTGAATGACATTCTCATCACCGCCCGCAATGCCGATAATCTCGCTGAGTTTGATGTTGCCGACTGCCACCCCCAGAATAATGGTTGGAGTGGTGTTGGTTTCCGAGTTTCGAATACGGTCAGCGACCGGAATCGGACCGGGGCCGGTATTATGTTCACCGTCGGTCAACACAATCGTGACACGTGGCGTATCAGGTCGGGCGTTGTTCTGGAATTCGAACTCGGCAAGTTCCAGACCGCTGGTGATGTTGGTCCCCTGATCCAACTTGGGCATGGCCCACACCGCATCGATGATCGCCTGTGCATCATCTGACAGGGAGATTTCGGTGCGCACGGTTTCGGAGAACTGCACGATGCTGATGCGGGCCTCTTCCGGGCCAACGATGAACGAGTTGACCAGGTCTACCACAAACTCTTTCATGACCCAATAGTCCTGTGCTGAAATACTGCCTGAGCTGTCCAGCACCATCACCAGATCAATGCCGCAGTCCGAATCTTGCCATAATCCGCTGCTTGAATTAACTTTGCCATCATCGGCGAATAAAGCCGATTGACCTGCCAGCAGGGCGGCAATAACGCCCACCAACAAAAATAGTTTCAGATAGTTGTGCATATTCTTCTCCATTAATCTTCTCGATAAGCGGATAGTTTTTGCAAAAGCCGCTGATAACGGCAAAAAATTGTGGTGTTTGGCGCAGCGGACACGGCACTGCCGTGTCCCTACGACGCTGATAGGCCATGGCGATTCGCCGTAGGGGCGCTCCGATGTGAGCGCCCGCTTTTCAAACACCAGAATCGATAGTCAATTCCAACAAGTGTCCCCTGTCAAATTAATCCTGAGGTATCCACATCCAATCCGCCGACCAATCACGGGCAGGGTCGGTGGTAAGCTGAGTGAGGCCGGTGCCATCGGCGTTGACAATCCAGATGTCATAATTCCCGGCGCTGGTCGATTCAAAGACAATTTGCCGTCCATCCGGCGACCATACCGGGTCGTCATCGGTGGCGGGGTCATCGGTAATGCGGACCACGTTGGTGCCATCAATGCGCATGATATAAATATCCGGGTTAGTACCCTGACGTGTCGAGGCGAAAACGACCTGTGTGCCATTGAGTGACCAGTCCGGCTGACCATCGTAAACATCGTTTTCCGTCAAGCGCGTCAAGGCTTGGGTCTGGATGTCAATCGTATACAATTCACGCCCGCCCGACGAGTCAGAAAAATAAATCAACTGCGAGCCATCCGGTGACCATGACGGTGAACGGTCAATGGCGGTGACATTCGAGGTAATGCGCTGCGGGCTGGAGCCGTCGGCATTCATCACATAGATGTCGATGTTGCCCGTCTGGGTACTGTGATAGGCAATCTGTGAGCCATCGGGACTGAAGGACGGGCCATAATCTTCAAAATTGTTGTTGGTGAGCTGGGTTAGATTGCTGCCATCGGCGTCCATGACATAAATCTCATAGTCACCGTCTACATTTGATTCAAAGGCAATGCGCCGCCCATCTTTGGACCATGACGGCTTGTCATCATCGGCGGTGTTGTTGGTGAGCTGCGTCAAGTTGCTGCCATCGGCGTTGATGACAAAGATTTCGCTGTCACCATCACGGTCTGAGGCAAACGCGATGCGCGTCGCGCGTCCACCCATCGCAACCTGAAGGGGTGCCTGTGTGGCAGCAGCAGTAGCAACCGGAGTCGCAGCGGCGGTGTCATCACCAGTGGGCGTCGGTTCAGGGGTGGTATCTGACGAAACTGCCGTTGGCGGAGGTGAACCACCGGGCAACGTCACAATGGCGCAGGTGTTGTTGAGCAAAATGTCCAGAATCACATCCAGCCCATCAAAACTGCCCACCGTGATCACATTTTCCGCACCACCCGAAATGTCGATGAGTTCGGTGATGTCCACACTGCCGACGGCAATACCGAGGATAGATGTGCCCTGAGCACGGGCAATGTCGGCACTGGCAATCGGATTGCCATCCATATTATGCAGGCCATCCGTCAGCACAATAATCACGTGCGGGATGTTTTCGCGGCGCGTCACAAACTGCTCCTGAGCCAGATCAATCGCCGCTGCAATATTGGTGCGGTCACCAAATTGCGTCATGTTCTCAATCGAGGCATTAACACGATCACCATCGGAGGACAGCGGTAAATACAGTTCAGCAGTATTGGAAAACTGGATAATGCCGATGTTGGCATCCGATGGGCCAACCGTAAACGAGTTGGCAAGTTCATAAACAAAATCTTTCATGGTTTCAAAATCACCCGGCTGGATACTACCGGAGCCATCCAGCACCAGCATCAGGTCCACCGAGCATCCTTCCTGAGCACGGGTTTGTTTGTCCGGCAGGGCCATTCCCACTATCAGTAAACCGCATAAAAGCAGCAGTAATTGCCTTCTTAACATAACGCCCTCCATATGTGTTTCTAACGTGACGCTAATTATATCCTGACGAAATGACCCGTCATCGACACGGTGGTCAGGCGTCAAGTTGTAGTAGGAAAAAATGGCTACTGGCTGGGCTGAAATCGCGTGGAACGGTTCTATGATTACGTTTGCTAACGGTATAAGGGAGCGATATAATCCCAACTGCCCTTTGGATACAAAGCGGCGCTTATTTACCCCGTCAAATTTTACGAAGGAGCCGCATTAAATGAAAAAGCTACTGTCAATTGCTCTGCTTCTAGCAATTGCCCTGGTGGCCTTTGCTGCAACACCTGCCACTGAGGCGCAGGACGGCGTCGAACTGCGTATGCTGTGGTATAACGACGGTAACGAAGGCGACGTCATGCAAGACTTGCTGGACCGTTTTGAAGAAGAGACTGGCATTTCCGTTGAACTGGACACCGTTGCCTTTGCTGATCTCCACAACATCCTGCAAGCGCAGGTCGAAGCTGGCGGTGGCGAAGCGCCCGATCTGGCCCGTGTCGCTGATACGGCCCGTTTCCGCGAGTTTTATCTGGACATCAGAGATTTAGTGGCTGATCCGGCCTATTGGGACGAAAACTTCCCGGAGGCTGTTCTGGATTCATTCCGTCTGGATACAGAAAGTGACAGTCTGCACGGCTACCCGACGCAGTTCACCGTCACCGGGCCATTCATCAACCGCACCCTGTTCGAGCAGGCCGGGGTTGATGTCCCCAGCGACATGATGGAAGAACCCACCTGGGAAGACTGGACTACCGCAGCGGCTGAAGTCGCCGAAATCACCGGCCTACCCTATGCCGTCGCCATCGACCGCAGCGGGCACCGTTTCTGGGGTCCCTCCCTTACTATGGGGGCTGAATATTTTGATGAAGAAGGTAACATTGTCGTAGAAAGCGAAGGTTTCCGCACCGCCGCTGAACTGCTGGTTCGCTGGCATGAGGAAGGTCTCACCCCGGTTGAAGTATGGGTCGGCAGCGGCGATCAATACGCCTCGGCAAGAGATGAGTTTGTTACTGGCAATCTGGTCTTCTATATGAGCGGTAGCTGGCAGATTCAGGCGTTTGCTACCGACATCGGCGATTCATTCGATTGGGCAGCCGTGCCCAATCCGAGCGGACCCGGCGGCAGCACCGGCATCCCCGGTGGCGCGGTGCTGGCAGGCATGAACACCACCGAGCATCCCGAAGAAGTCGCCATGCTGCTGGACTGGCTGGCAAGTGAAGAAATTCTGCGTGAGTTCACTGCTCGTACCCTCTTCATCCCCGGTCATATTGGCATTGCTAATAGCGGCGTCGAATATGACACCGAAGATGAAACGGTTCTGGACGCCTTGAACACCTTCCTTGCTGAAGTGCCCAAGCTGAGCGATCAGGCTTATGCCCTGCAATACAGCCCGCTCGGTTTCGCCCTCAACACCGCCATTCGTGACCGCCTGACGCAGGTCATTGTTGGCGAGTTGACGCTGGATGAGGCCATTATGCGTATTCAGGAAGCCGTTGATGAAGCAGCCGCTGAAATGGAAAACGCTGAGTAAGTTTAAACAATCGGGCCAGTGGTCAACCAGCGGTTAAAGATGAAAGAAACGGACGGGATGATGCAGTTAGGGTTGTGTTGACACGGGACGCGGTGTACCGCGCCCCTCCAAAAAACACCACACCGGAGGGGGTATACCCGACCCCGGTTCGTCGGTAACCTGTATTATTTTCTTAAAACGCATTATGGCGTCCGCTATTTCAATCTTAACGAATTTATGGGGTGGCCCACCAGATTTGGGGCTGTTGTGTCTGTGGGCATGGCAGCCCGATTTGTATATAGCGGAGTTATTTATGCCCTCATTGTTAGTTTTTCTTGGCTTTTTGAGCTTATATGTGCTGGTATTCGCAAGTTTTTTTAACCGTAAGGATTCTGCTTACCTGAAAGCAAATCCACAGCCGATCATCCTTTATGCGACAGGGGCAGCACTGGCAAACATTTTGCTGCTGCGCTTTTTGCTGGAGGATGACGCCAATCGCCTCCTCGACCAGCGTATTGACCGCGTATTGCTCGATATTTTCGCGGCGGGCCTGCCTGATATGAACACCCTGATTGTCGGCGCGTTTGTGCTGCTTTTTGCCATGATAACCGGCAACGCCATCGTTGAACGGTTTGCTCCCTTTGCAATTCGGGAACTGGATTACCGTTTACTCGGCGCGGGGATTGGCATGGTCATTGGCATTGTGGTGTTGGGCCTGATACGTGATCAGGCCCTTGAATCGGTCTGGGTGGTGATTGCCGGATTCCTGTACGTGTTCATGGTGTCGTTTTCGCTGCAAGCCACCTCCACCGATGAACGAGAGCGGGCCAACATCAACACCGGGTTCAACGGGCTGACATTATCCACGTTCGGGCTGGCGATTGCCCTGTCAGGAACGCTCATGCTGCGGACCTTTAGCAAAACGGGCTTTGAAACGCTGTTGATGGTTCTCAGCGGGTTTATGTATGTCTACATTTTTATTTTTGGCAGTTCGCTGGCTGCCCGCGAAACCCCGGATGAAGAACTGCCCCTGCCGCCCGCCGCGCTGAATGTGGTAGGACTGGCACTGGGTGGACTGTATGCCTTGTTGATGCTGTTCCTGCGAGATGTTGCAGATGTCAGTGATAATTTTATTGTCCCGGTCAGCCTCGTGCTGTTGTACTTATTTGTGACCGGGGAAAGCCTGTTGAATGTCTTTTCCCCAACAAAGACGGTTAACCTTCAGCGCATGGTGATGGGCGCATTGGCCGGGTTGGTGATGGCCCTCATCGCGACTCCTATTTTGATTACCGCCAATAATTCCGGGTTACAGACGATTGACCATATTCTGGCGGCGCTCGTGGCGCTTTATATGATGGTGATTGTTGGCCTGATGGGTGAACTGGTGTTTGTGCGCCACCAGCGTGATCCTAAAGTTGGTACGCTGCTGGGCGGGATAACTGGATTGGTCATTGGCCTCGCCAGCATCGCGGCGCAAAATGCCTTTCTGGCAGCGGACATCGTCCGTGACACGCCGCTGTATGCCAACCTTGAACTGATGATTTATGACGTTGATGTCACGCCGGAGTTATTGGCTAGTCTGGCACTGGTAGCCGCTATCAACATCGGTGGTGCGCTGCTCTTCCGGGCGATATTGCAGGCCGTGATTTCCGACGAAGGCGATGTCAAACGCCCCGAACGAATCCTTGTGTTTTACAACATCTGGGACATTTTAATGGCTCCGCTGGAACTGCTGCTGCTGCCGGTCCAGCAAAAACTTGGTGTGCGGCGCATGGCCTATTTCTTCATCCTGCCCAATATGCTCATTTTCGGTGTGTTTATCCTGATGCCGATGATCCTCAATTTCTATTTCGGCTTCACACGCGGCACATCGATTGTGCCCATCAACCGCTGGGAAGCATCGGGGGAACAGTTGCAGACGCGCAATATCGAAACTATCCTGACCTGCGAGGATTACCGCGATGTCAACTCGTGTGAGCAGGATCGTTTCTGGCGGGCCGCCCGCAATACCCTCACTTATGTGAGTTTTCAGGTTGGGACGATGGTGGTGCTGGCGTTGTTAACCGCCGTTGCCCTCAACCGGAACATCCGCTTCAGGGGGTTTTTCCGCAGCATCTTCTTCTATCCTGTGCTGCTATCTCCGGTGGTGGTGGCCTATATCTGGATATGGATTCTGGACCTTGATAACGGACTAGTGAACGGCTTTCTGGAGGATATTGGACAAGACAGGATAAATTTCCTCGCCAACCAGAACACACCGAACTGGTCGCGCTTCTGGGTGATCGCAGTGGCGGATTGGGCATTTATGGGCTTCTTTACGCTGATTTTGCTAGCGGGGCTGCAATCCATCCCGGCTTCGCTGTATGAAGCGGCTGAAATTGACGGGGCGAATGCTCTTAATCGCTTCCGTTTTGTGACGATGCCACTGCTGATGCCGACCATGACGGTGGTGCTGGTGCTGGCCCTTATTCGTGCGGTACAGGCTTTCGATCAGGTATTTGTGTTGACGGGTGGTGGTCCGGGCACGGCAACCTTATTCCTAGTCCAGTACATCTACCAGTCGGCCTTCACGTTCAGCCCGCCCAATTACGGGTTGGCCTCGTCGGCGTCGCTGCTGCTGGCAATTGTGCTCTTCATTGCCACACTCGCCCAGCTTGTGGTGGCCCGACGCACGGAAGCCGCTTAGGAGGGACAGCGATGACAACGAATTTACCGCCTATTGCACCAACATCGGTTCGCGAATTCGCCACGCGGCGGCGGGGTGGCTCTCGCGTCGACATCACTGACCTCATCACCTACCTCTTCCTGATTGTGGGCGTTATCATCATGTTTGGCCCGGTAATCTGGCTGGTGATGTCATCCTTCAAGGACGAGTCACTTATCAAGTCCGGCGATCCAACCTTTTTGCCCTATCGTCAGGCGGAGGCTGCGGTCGCAGGTTATGAAGAACCGCTCCCGGTGTATGATCTGACCTTCCAGGATACCTACTTCAACGACGCGAAAGTTATCCTGCCCGACATCCGCGCCGACAATGGCACGATTCACGGCATTGATAAAGTGCTGGTTCCTGATGCGCTGGCGGAAGAACTGCGGGCGCTGGCGGATGGCACAACCGACATCCACCCATCCGAGGCCGACATCGTAGAGCTTGAGGGTACACTGCTGGATGTTCTGCAAGGACAGGAACGCTTCACCGTGTTCAATGAGCTAGTTGCAGTCTCCAGCGTGGGGGATGTGCTGGCTGGTGAGGAGCGTTATACACTGCTGGCCCCGACCGACGAAGCATGGGTTGCGTTTGAGGCCGAATACGGCAGTATCGATGCCCTCATAGAAATCCCGACCTGCTCGACAGTCTGTTGTCCTACCACATTCTCAATGATCGCTACCTGCTGGTCAACACCTACCGCCTCGAAGAGCCACTCATCACCACATTGTTTGAGGAGATGCAGTTGAACGTGGTGCTGCGCGAAGGCGAAACGCGGCGGCTGGCACAGGTTGGCAGCCCGACCGGAGCCGATTTTACGTTTGTGGACCCCGATCATCCTGACGCGGGTGAACTGGTTGTCGGGCGTTTTAACACCGCCAGCGGTGATGTGAATGTTGAATTCAATCCCGTGCGCGAGGTTCACTTCAGTTTTGAAAATTACCGGGAAGGTGTGGAGGCGTTTGATTTCTGGATTTACTTCCGCAACAGCACCGTTGTAACGATTATCGCGACCGTGATTACCCTGCTCATCAACAGCATGGCGGCGTTTGGCCTCAGCAAGTACAAATTCTTTGGGCGTGATGCGATTTTCCTGATTATCATCAGCACATTGATGGTCCCCGTATCGGTGATTCTGGTCCCGGCCTTTCTGGTGATTTCTAAGGTGGGTTGGGTCAATGATTTGTGGGGGCTGATTATCCCCGGTGCAGCCACACCGACAGGCGTTTTCCTGCTGCGCCAGTATATGCTGACTATCCCCGATGAACTGCTGGACGCGGCGCGGATTGATGGGGCCAGCGAATGGCGTATTTTCTGGCAGGTGATGATGCCTTTGGCGAAACCTGCGCTGGCAGTGCTGGCGATTTTCTCGGTGATGTGGCGCTGGAATGACTTTTTGTGGCCGCTGGTGGTGGTCAGCAACAACGAACTCTTCACGCTGCCCG
>JAKEEQ010000470.1 GCA_022616515.1 Chloroflexota bacterium
CTGATCCGCGCCATTCGGGTTATAAAACAAATCATCGGCATAAGGAAGGTAAAATGGCCCGCCATTTACATCATAGGTGATAGCCCGGACGGCATTACTCCCGAGCACGGATGCATCGGGGTTGCGTAAGACTGAAGGAGGTGGGGCGGGTCGATTCACTAAGTACCCTGCACTTGAACCCCTTCAATCTGCAATGTACCCGGACCATTGACAATCGTCAGTTCATGAAGTCCCGGCGTTAAATTCTCAAAGGCAAACTGATGCTCGTAACTGACTTCAGTGAAATAGGCACTACCTGTCCGCTCTGGTTGATTATCCAGACGGGCAGTGAATGAATTCCCATCAGGCCCCGCTGCATGGATAATCCGAATGCCAGTTCCTTCAAAATACACTCTGAGATAGGCGTGTGGGTCAGAAGTAAACGTTAAGGTGCCGCCCAACGCTTCGGGTATGGTCAGCGTTTGCCACGCGCCCGTTGCGTAATTCAGCAACGGGTCAGTGTCCGCATAGGTCGTCCAGCCATCGGGTGACAGCACAGGAGATGCGGTGAGCACGGGGGTAACCACATACGTTGGTGTCGGGACCTGATCCGGGCGCGGATTCGGCGGCGGCATCGTCGGGGGTAACGCTGTGGGTTGTGGCATGGTCGGCGGCTGCGGCATCGTTGGCGGCGGTGGGGCAATGGTGGGACGGCTGTTGGGCGGCGGTGGTAGGGTTGCTGTCGGTGGAGCCTGCGGAGTACCCGTCCCCTCCTGGCTGAGAACGTCGCCCGGCCATTGCAGGATGAAACCAATGGCAAGGCACAACAGTACAGCAAATATGAATTTCGCTTTCACTGTGTCTTTATTCCATTACTTGAGAGGTAGTGATTAAAAATGTTCTCTCATTATGGCACGGATTGTAACACGGGGAGGGTAATATACCTACACGATTGCCCTACGCTGTAGATACTTCTCATAAACGGCGACTACCAGCTAAATCATCCTCTCAATCAAAGTGTCACCACTACGAGAAAAAATAATTCTGTCGCAATCAAGACTCACAGCGAATCGGGCGTTCCGGCCTATCGTCAATATTGACGGTTAATCCAAAATATGGAGAGGGGTCGAGGGTGTTGCTGGCGTCGGTCTCGTTTTTAAAGGAGCCATCGCGTTCACTGAGGACGATGCTGAAATGCAGGTGCAGTCCAATGGGACGTATGTTTGGTCCGTTGTATTGGCCCTGATAGCCAATGATGTCGCCCTGTTTGACGAAAACGTTTTCCGTACCGGGTGGGAATCTATCGGGGATGTAACTCTCGCCATTGCCGGAGGCCATGTGAGTGTAGTACGTCCAGATGATGCGTCCTTCTTGAAGCGGGTCGTCGTGGCGAATGATTACTGCCGACACCCAGTTTGATTGGCGGGTGAGGTAGCCAGCATAAACGGCACGGACAGGGATTGTGCCCGGTTCACCGTCGCCGAAAATATCAATCCCGGAATGGCGGCGGAAGATGGTGTAGGGACCTGCCGGATCATTCCACAGTAGGCCGATAAAGCCCGGTGTAGGTAGTATGAAGGGTGCATCCTCACAGGCTTCATAGGTGATTAACTCGGCGCGGGCGTCCCGGTCATTAAACCAGCGACGGATGTGGGGAACGCTGTTGCTCTGGGTTTGACTGTAGACGGATAGGCCGACAAAACCGCACAGGACAGTTAAGCCTGCGCCAACCACGCCAACAATGCCTTTGCCCCACCAGGGCAAACGGCGAAATCGCTTAATCACTACCAATACTCCTTGAAAATTATTCCAATTCTTGAGCGGACTGTCCCAACAAAACGTCCGGTGATTGTAAATAAGTCTCACGAATTGAGGACAGCGTATCATACTCTTCGCGGCTAAAGGTTCCCCAGAAATCCTGCGGAGAGGCAATCTGACCGTTCTGCTCGGCAACATAGCGCTGTAGCCATGCGAAAAACGCCTCGTCACCGAGGGTGGTGCGGATATCATCAACCATTTTGACACCGCGCAGGTATACAGCGTTAATGTAGGGGCGGGCTGCATCGAAATTGTACACCTTCGAGTCAACCGGGAGCTGCGAGTCATACTGGTTGATTCTGAACTGCCACCACCACTCAACGTACTGGGGCAAATACGACTCAAAATAGAGGAGTTCGCTGTACGTTGCCAGCGCTTCATCCAGATAGGGAACGTTGGCCTGATCGTTGCCGACCTGAAGATACCACCACTGGTGGGCGACCTCATGGACGGTGATAATCGTCAACCATTCGTTATCGGTACCCTGCCACACGCGAAACCATGCCTCACTCACGAATGCCAGCCCGCTGAATTCCATGCCGTCAGGGAAGTCGCCCTCGACGATAACAAGCCGCTCATAGGGATAGGGGCCGAATAGCTGCGAGAACAGCACAAAGGCTCTGACGGTGGATTGCAGGGCCAGACTCGGGGCACGCACGTCTTCATCGGGGATGAAGTAGAGTTCAATGACGGTTCCTTCAACGGACTGATTGAGCGTCTGAAAGCGGTCACTGAGGCTCAAGGCGAAATCACGGGCGGCTTCAATTTCAAACTGCCACTGGTCATCCGCCAGCCGAGTTTGCTTGCCGGGGGCCGCGATTTGCAGACCGGGCGGCGGATTTTTCACCGCTAAATTGAGCGTGTAATCGGCGGACTGGGGGATGGTTTGCTCACCAATGTTCGTAATCTGTGGGATGTACCATTCGTCGCTGCCAGTATAGACCGCCATCGTCACCAGCCACTGGCCCAGATTGACCTGCACATCGCTGTAGCCGAGGTAGCCGAAACGCCCATTTTCGGGGATATTGATGTCGGGCAGTTGCAGCCGGTAGGCCAGTTTGATGGTCTGCACACAGCCGGGGCGCAGTGGGTCGGGTAAAGGGATTGTCAGGCGATTCTCGGCAAGGTCTGCGCCGGGCATGATCGTGCCGCCGTCGTTCAACACACCGTGCAAACTCAGAACGCCTTCAATGCGGTTTGGTTCGGCGTGAAAGACAATTTTGTTAATGGGTTCATCGTCGTCATTGCGATAGTGGATGGTTTGCTCTATCTCAACCGACTTGTCTACCCAGTCCAGGTCCGCCTTTACATCATAAATAACCTGACTGTCTCCGTTCACCGCGCAGGCTTCCGGGGTGTTGGTCAGAAAAGCCGTCGGGGGAATCTCACCACCCGGCGTGGTGGTTGGAAATTGGGCAATGGCGATTTGGATGGGTGTGGCCGTAATCACGACCGGGGGTGGGGCATCCGTTGCAATGGCACTACCACAACCAGCCAAGACCAGCAGCAACACCCAGAGCACCCATTTAACCATTCTAATTCCTCCACTGACGGTGTTTCAGGCACAGTTCTACACGGAAATGCGTGAGAATGCGATAGGCGATTTGGCAACGGCAAGAGTACTCAGGGTTGTATGACTTCGGCAGTATCCGCTACATCAGTATGATCAATGATACGGCGAATCGTGTAGGGACCTTTGTGCTGGGATTCGTAGTAGGTGCGCATGAGCATCTCGATAATCAACCCCAGCAAAATGCACATCACACCGCCGATAGTAAACACCGACCAGAAGATGGGAGCGGGTGTTGTCGTCAGTAAATTGCCGGTCACGACCGCGTGAATAATCATGTATAGAAATGACAGCGCGGCAATTCCCAGAAAGATGAAGCCGAAGCCGCCAAATATGTACATGGGGCGTGTGTTGAAGCGGGTCAGAAAGGTGACGGTCATCAAATCGAGTACAACTTTCACAGTGCGCCACAGGCTGTATTTGCTCTTGCCGTGAATGCGTGGTCGGTGATTGACCACCATTTCATCACGCCGAGCACCTGCCGCATCGGCCAGCACAGGAATGAAGCGGTGCATTTCACCGTAAAGGCGTACATGATCCAGCATTTCCCGGCGATACATTTTCAGCGTACAGCCATAGTCATGCAAATGGACACTCGTCACCTGCGAAATCAGGGCATTGGCTATTTGCGAGGGAATGCGGCGGCGCAGGTTATCTTTGCGATCTTTCCGCCACCCGCTGACCAGATCAAAGCCCTCTTCCATCCGGGCTTTCATGCGTGGTAAGTCGTGGGGGTCATTTTGCATATCGGAGTCCATCAGGGTGATGATACCCCCGGTGGCCTGATCGATCCCGGCCTGAATAGCGGCGGTCTGGCCGAAGTTGCGCCGCAGGAAGATGGCTTTGGTGTGGTGTGATTTTTCCACAATATCGTTGAGGACTTCCGGACTTTTGTCGCGACTTCCGTCATCGACATAAATAATCTCGTAACGGATGTCC